>WRHT01000015.1 GCA_009783115.1 Desulfovibrionaceae bacterium
CACGGGGTCCAGGGTATCCAGTATTTCCTGGGCTTCAGCGATTTTCAGGCGCAGGTTGGAGGCGATGATGTCCGCCAGGCGTCCGGGGTGATCCACCGAGGACAGGGCCTGGTTGATCTCCTGGCTGTTTATGCCGCGCAGGTTCAGGATTTTTTCGCTCATGGCCTTGGAGGCGTCCATCAGGGCTTCCACCTCCAGGCCGCTGGTGTGTTCAGCCCGTTCCGGGGTGAGTTCGGCCCGGCATTCCAGGTAGGCGCCGTTATTCATCACGGCCACGGCCCGGGCGCGGGTGATGCCGTGCACCACGATCTTCATGCGGCCGTCGGGCATTTTCAGCATACGCAGAATGCCTACCACCGTGCCCATCTGGTGCAGATCCTCTGGGCCGGGGTTCTCCACCGATTCATCCTTCTGGGTGAGGATGAACAGGTAACGGTTGCCGTTCAGGGCCGCGTCCACGGCCTGGGTAGAGGATTCACGCCCCACGAAGAGTTGCAGCATCATGTAGTTGAAAATGACCACGTCGCGCACCGGGAGCACCGGGAGCACCGGGGGTATGTCCGTGGGCAGGCTGTGGCCGGGGGGTTCGCGGAAGGGCGCGCCTTCGGCCGGGGCTGTTTCCGCCGGGAGCTGTTCGGCCGGTATATCTTTATCCCTGGGGTCTTGATCGCTCATGGCATACCTCATGCCCGGCCGCAAGCCGGAACGCGGAGTTCGGCGGGCGTGAGAAAGCCCGTGTCTGCAAGAGATAAGCACTTCGGGACATTGTTCAATAGGCCGGGGAATTTTTTTGGATTAAAGCCGTCTATCGCCCAAGATGCTGAAGCTCTCGTCCGCGGTTACGATAAGGTGGTCCAGGAAGCGGAGGTCCACGGCCCTGGCGGCCTCTTGCAGTTTCTTGGTCGCCTCCAGGTCCGCCCCGGAGGGGGCGGCTTTGCCTCCAGGGTGGTTGTGCACCAGGATGAAGCCGGAGGCCTTCAGGGCCAAGGCCCGTTCCAAAATTTCCCTGGGGTAAAAGGCGGCCTCGCCAATGCTGCCCTTTTGTCCTTTTTCCCAGGCCAGCAGGCGGTTTTGGGCGTCCACAAAGGCCATCCAGACCTCTTCCCGATCCTGCCCGGCCAGGCGCGTCCTGGCCATGCCGGCCACTGCCTCCGGGGAGGCCAGGGTTTCATGCCGCCTGGGGGCGGATTCGGCGTAGCGGGCCAGGATTTCGCGCCAGAGCAGCCATGCGTCGGCCAGGGCCGGACCAAAACCCTCCAGGGCCATGAGTTCCGCCGGTTTAGCGTCCAGCGCCCCCTTGACCGACTGGAAGCGCCGGAGCAGCTCCTTGGCCAGGGGCTTGGTGTCCCGCCGGGGCAGCACCTGGGCCAGCAGGAGTTCCAGGGTCTCGTAATCCGCCAGGCTCTCCGGGTTATCCCGGAGCCTGGCGCGCAGGCGTTCCCGATGTCCGTGGTAGTGCATGGCAGGCATTAATCCGTCTCGAATCGCGCCGGAGCGGGCTGGCGCGGACACACATAATTTTAACAGGGCGCCTGAAGCGTTTGGAAACTGATCTATTGCGTATATGGACCATTTTGGAGCTGCCGGCAATATTATATTCTTATGGAAAGGCAAAAATTCCGGCCCATACGCCGGAAACTTTAGCGCAAAAAAGCCGAAACTGCCTCCAGCACGCTTCCGGGGCTGATTTCTTGCATACAAAGCGCATTGTCACAGGCGGCAAAATGTTTGCCATCATAGCAAGGGCGGCAGGGCAGACCGTCACCGCCGGAGAGGGTCCGTATATTTGTTCCGCTGCCCAGCACTTCGCGGGCAAGCGTCGGGCCGAACAAAGCCACAACATTGCCCTGTAGCAGGTTCATGCAGTGGATGGGGCCGGTATCGTGTGAAACCAATACCCTGGCCTCGCGCAGCAAGCCGAATAAGCCGGGGATATCCGTCTTTCCCACAAAATTTGTCACCGGCAGACCCGCAAAGGCGGCGCTCTCCGCCACATCGTCCTTTCCTCCAATAATTCCTACCGTCAACCCGTGGCTGAGGAGCAAGCGGGCAAGTTCCTTGTATTTTTCCAAGGGCCACCGGCGCACCGCATCGTCGGCCAGAAAATTTCTGGCGCCGCCGGGGGCGAGTAGCACGGCGGGAGTCTGTATTGTCGAAGGCAGTTTGGAGGCGTCCAGTTCCGGAAATACCGGAACCGGCATGTTCGTATCGTCCTTTTCCAGAATCAAACGGGCATACTCCGCGCACCGGGCGCGGCCGGGGATAATCCCGCGCCTGTTTCGGAAACTTCGTGTCCGCTTGCACCATGCCCCCAAGCATAGCGCATGGTACAGGCGGTCGCGGTAAGGAATCAGGGCCAAATCGTAAACCCGGCCGGCAATCAGGCGGTTTGCCGCGAACACCGCTGCCAGACGTTGCGCGAACGACCCCCGCAACAGGGCGGCGTCATCCACCCGAACAATTTCCGGTGGCTCGCGCAGCAGGGACAGCAGTTCGGCGGCTCCCGTCCCGGCCATCCAGGTGACGCGCGCTTCTGGAAAACGTTGCCGGATGGCTGAAAGCATGGCCGTGCCGCTGGCTACGTCACCCAATGCGCCGAGTTTGATGATAAGGATGTTTTTCATGGCAATAGACCCGCCGGTTTGCCCATGCGGCCGCGCAATCCGTCCAGCACGGCGCGGCAGACAAGAGGAAGGCGGTTCGCTTGTCCGCGCCGGACGCGCCTGCCCATCACCCCCAGGCAGCTGAGCAGCACCAGAGGCAAGGTCCTGGGGTAATGTTTGCGCATCATGTATATCCGGTTGCGCAGGTTGAGGTAATCCACCCATTCCGGACGATGGAAGTCACTGTAGCCGTCGGCGTTTTTCGTCCCGGAGCTGCCGCCTTCCTTATGGTAGACGATGCTTTCCTTGGCCCAGGCCGGGGAAAAGCCGGCTCGCGCGCACAAGATCCCGTAGTCGGTATCCTCGCAATACATGAAGTATGATTCGGGCAGCAAGCCCACAGATTCAAGAACATTTCTGCGGACAAGTAGAGACGCCCCGGTGATGCACGACAGAGCGGCTTCGACCGGCGCCGGATCCGTGGCCAGCACGTCGTGCAGTTTTTTTCCGCCTTGCAAAAATTTTGCGGAGCCGGTCCAGGGCGAAAGCGAAAATCCGGCGGCGCACTGTACCGTAAACCTGTCGTGGGCATAGACCATGGTGGATCCGGCAAGGCCAGCCTCCGGATTTAGGCTGAGCCGCGCACACAGTTTTTCCAGGGCATCCGGCATTGGCGCGGTATCATTGTTGAGCAGCCAGACAGCCGCGCAATCCGGGTCCCGCAAGGCCAGGCGTATGCCGGTGTTATTGCCCGCGGAAAAGCCGTTGTTTACGGACAGCTTGATGGCGATATGCCGCGCGTCAAGCGGCAGCGAAGGCGCGGCGTGTTTTTTTTCCCACAACAGAACAGGTGTGGCGAAGGCCCTCCAGCCTTCCATAATTTGTTCAACAGAGCTATCGGCGGAATTGTTGTCCACGACGATGATTTGTCCTGGCTGAAGCGGCATGGCCGCAAGCGCGCGCAGGCAGACGAGGGTGTCGGGCGCGTTCTGGTAATTGAGAATGATAACAGCGACGTTTATCGGTTTGAGAGGCGCTGCCGTCATGCCGTCACCTTGGCGGCAAGTCCTTCTTTTCGCGCGGTTTCCATAGTCCTGATCGCTTCAAGGCAGGCTTGGGCGCTGATTTCGTTCACGGCCATGCCGCGGGGATATTCCCGGCACTTTGCGCCCTGCGCGCCGAGGTCAAAACAAACGACGGGCATACCCAATGCCATGAGTTCATCTACCACATAACAATAGCTTTCCGGGCAAATGGAGGGCACGAGGCAGAGGGTTACGCCGTATTGGACAAGCAGAGATGGAAGCGCATCCCGCGCATATCTCCCGGTAACAAACACGGCGTCAGAAGGATAGGGAACCTTCATCTCGCCAATGACGATCATTTTTTTTTCTTCTCCGCCACGTCTCAGAAGGTCGGCTAATTCGGCGACGATTGCGCCGCCCTTATGGATATCCATTGTGCCAACGGCGGCAATGACAGTTGGAGCCGACGAAGGCAGGGATGGGGAATTGCCGGTAACTGCTTGAGTTTTCTGGTAAAGCAAAAGTTTGTTCCGGATATCGGGATACACTTGCGCTACCATTGCTCCGGTACACCCGTGGGGAATCCAGATGGTTTCACATGCCAGCAGAAATGCGCGCCAAGCATCGCGCCATACAAATATAGAGGCGGGAGTATGGGGCGCGGCAAACAGATTACGCCACAGGCACGCCGCGCATACTGTTTTATCCTCCGGCAGGCCGCAAAAACGCAGGTTCCGATCTAAGAGGATAATGGTCGGGCAGAGACAAAAAAAGTCATGCACATAAAAACGTACAGGTATCGTTTCCGCCATGCGCGTGAGCCATGAGAGCCAAGACAACGGCTCCGGCCAAGAAACAAGATTGTTGCAAAAAATCGAATCCGGCGCCGCGGCCTCAATCAGCCGGAGCAGGTGGACTCTGTTTTGGGCAGTTTTGTGAATGTCTCCGCTTTCATCGCGCCAATGGATCGCGTACTTTCTGGTCTGAATATTATAGACGGCCACAGCTACAGCCATGCCTTTTTCTTCCAGGTTTTTCCTGTAGCTTGCGCTGAAGCGGTTCGCGCCGCCTCCGATCATGGTGTCAATAATAAGTACAGCCACACGCGGCGGTTTATCCGTAGTTTCCCGGTTCGCCGCATGAATTTGCCCGGCATATTGCCCGTCCGGATCCGGTTTCCGCGCCGCCACCCGCCGCAATGAAGCCAGAAGCAACGGCCGGAAAAGGGGGGAAAGGAGTTTTGCACACACTCGCCACAAGCCGCGCATGAAGCCATATTTTTCAAAATAGGATTTGATCTGTCTCCACACCATATCAAGCTACATATTCTATTCTGAATAATTTCTTTCAATCATCTGGACACCCCACGCTGCTCATCTTTACAGGCTTCCGATATAGGAGGAAAATTGTTTTAGCAAACTTATTTTTTAATCATTTAAACAGAACAATATGGTATAATCGCCGTAGCCTTTGATAAACAGGTTCAGGCAGGGAGCGTTTAATTAGCATTACTCCTCTATGAAATTGTTTTTTTATAATGTTTTTTAAAAAGTGGATAAAATCGATAAAGTACAGATAAACTGCATGTATCCGCAATAAAAGCGTATTTAATTGTCGAAAAAATACACTCAACAAGGTCCGCCTGTATTTGAGCATGAGCACATCGCGCGTATCCTTTAGTTTGCCCCTGAGCCCCTTGGCCAATTTTACGATATCGGCGCTGACAAACTTGACTCCATATTTATAGAAAAAATGACGGGGATCGTTGATCAGCAAATCCTCTCTGAAAGGAATATTGAGATATAACAAGTTGTGATTATTTATTTTATTCTCGACATCCTCAATATCAGGCGCTCCTTTATCAAATATATAATCAATGTCCCTAACATCCCTCAGGCCGTAAGCCGCAAGCGTGCCGCCGCTTACAAGCGCAAATTTACTTTCATCATCAGGATGCTTTTTCAAGATCGCTTTATATAAAGCGAATTTTTCTTTAAAGACAGGAGTGTGGGCTTTTCGTCCGTAATTTAGGCAATCAAGGCTGTTTTTATTATGGACAACTCTTGCGATGGCAACCGCTTCAGAGTGATCGTCTGTTGTGTGCAGAGAATCATTACCTTGTTGCAGCACAGCGCGAACCTTGTCTTTGAAAGATTGCATATCTTCAACGCCTTGCCGATAGAAAATAATGGTTGCCGGACTCCCTCTCCGGTACCGGCGTGCTGCAAAGGTTTTTTCTTGGTAATCATCCCACCAGTCCAGGTCGCCGTATAATTCCGTGACCAAATTTTGCATGCCGCGCTTTGTAACGTGCACATCGGTCGAGTGGAGGATTTCGTTGCGGGACGCGAAAAGGGCAAGACCTTCGTGCAGTTTTTCAGCAGCGCATGGAAAAAATACAGCCGCCCGCATGCGGAGGTCGAGTTCAATATGCCTTTGGATAAAGGTGTCCACAAAGAAGGGATTGACTCCTATGGAACGCAACGTTTCGGCATCCTGGCGCTGCGGCTCGCCCAGAAGCGTCACGCAAGGCAATTTTTCAATGCCGAGCGCCAGGGCGGCGGCAACCCGGTGAGCGCCGTCAACGATACTCCCCTGCACCAGAGGAATAATGGATCGATTTTCGTCAAAGCCGTATTCACGAAACGAATCAATCAATGCGCAAAATTTACGCACATAGTCATCAAGGCATGTATGTCCCGGATCGAATCCGCCTGTCTGTTCGTGCCAAGTTTGTATAAGATTGGTGTAAATTTCATGCCCCAAATCAAGGCAATGTCCCTGAAGATAGTATCTGGCAAACTCATAGCGCGCCAAAATATCCAGCCTGTTTGGAGTCAGCAGCGTATAGGGCGCATGCCGCTCAACGACTGCCGACTCAGGCAAAGTCTGGTAGCGCAATGTATTTTCATGAAGTAACATATGAAAATCGTTAGACATAATTCTTCCCCTTCGGGCGAAATTGGTCGTCTATAAAGATTATTAGTGGATTAATTTTTGCCCTCTCCCTGTTTCGCCATGAATGCGCAGAAACGGAATCAGCATTCGGACCAGCGCAGAACAGGCGCGATAATACTCTGCCTTTTGGGGTCTGACCTGGATGTCAAAAGCTTATTTCCGCCAATCTGGAGCCTGAGCTTGATTGCGCTTTCCCTGCGGGTCAGCAGGCTTTTTTGATCGTGAATGCCGGCGATGAGCGTGAGTATGTATTCACCGGAATTCAGGCAGTTTACCGGCAAGGTTGTTACGATATGGCGGTTTTCATTTCCGGGGTCGCCTGAATAATTGATATGGTCGGTATTATAGGACCAAAAGATAACATTCCCAATAGAATCGGAAAGTTCAAAGCCAACGGAAACGTTACTTCCCGTCTTCTCAAAATATTTCACATGCACCTGAATTTCTTCATCCGCAAAGGCGGGCCGTTCTAAGATGAGGCCCTCCTTGACAGTAAGGTAAAAAGCGTGCGGCACAAAACAGTCAAACGCGATTTCCCCGGCATTATGCCAGTTCGCCTTCAACTCGTCCGAGGCGCTGTGCAGGTACTGAAATACAACTGTATCAACATCCAGGCTGTCCAGAACAAGTTCTCCATGTTTGAGATAGATGCCCCTGGAACACAGTTGGCGTAGAGAGTTCATATTGTGCGACACGAAAAGCACCGTGCGCCCTTCTGAAGTAACCTCTTTCATTTTTCCAAGGCTCTTTTTCTGAAAGGCCACGTCACCGACAGCCAGAACCTCGTCCACTATGAGAATTTCCGGATCAAGGTTTGCCGCTACGGCAAAAGCCAATCTGGTGACCATGCCGCTGGAATAGCGTTTGATAGGAGTGTCAATAAAGGGCGCGACACCTGAAAAATCAACGATTTCATCAAATTTTCCGTTAATCTCAGTACGGGACATGCCGAGAATAGTGCCGTTCAGGTAGATGTTTTCCCTTCCCGTCAATTCTCCGTGAAATCCTGTTCCTACCTCAAGCAGGCTGCCGACGCGGCCGTGCAGTACGGCCTCTCCCGTTGTGGGGGCTGTTATTTTTGATAATATTTTCAGCAGGGTGGATTTCCCCGCACCGTTGCTGCCGATAATTCCAAGAACCTCGCCGGGCGTGACATCGAAATTGATGTCACGCAGGGCCCAGAATGTTTCTTGAGCCTGTCCGGAACGGTTCCGCTTGAAAAGGCCGGCAAGGCTGCCGTGCAAAGTTTCCGGCGCCTCGAAGGCAGTACGGGCATATCGTTTCCCCAGTCCTCGGATAGAAATGATCGGTTTCATTCTATATCCTGTCCACCAGCGTATTTTCCATACGGAAAAAAATCTGAAACCCGATAGCGCCCAGGACAAGCGGCACAAAAAAGCATAAGGCCAGCGCCAGCATGGTTGGAGGGTCGGTATTCAAGACCGACCATCGGGTCAGGCCGACAAGGGTCGCCGCCGGGTTGCACTCCACCAGCCATTGGAAACGCTCCGGGATGATCGAAGGAGGGTACATGACCGGCGTCGCGAACATATAGAACTGGGTCAGAAAGGGAACAATAAAGCCGACATCCCGGTAAAGCCCGTGAAGAGGCGCCAGGATCAGCGCAATGCTGAAGGCGAACAGGCCTGCCCATAGCGTCACCACGGGAAGCGCGAGAAGCTTGATCGTTACGGGCAGATGAAACAGCGCCATGCTGCCGCCAATCAACAATACAAAGGCCAGAAAAAAATCAACGGCGGCGACCAGTAGTGGAACCAGCAACAAATATACCCTGGGGAAGTAAATTTTTCCAATAAGGCCGGCATTGCCTGCCAGGCTTGTGCTGCCAGAACCGAGGGAGCGGCTGAAAAACTGCCAGATCAGCACCCCGGTCAAGGCGAAGACAGGGTACGGAATGTCGTCTCCCGCGCTGAAACGGGCGAACACCCCGAAGATGACGGTATAAATGACCGCTGTAGCCAAGGGCTGTAGAAGCGCCCAAAGCACCCCGAAAAACGCCTGCTTGTAACGGGCCTTCAGCTCTCTGCCGGCCAAGGTAAAAAGCACGTTGCGATAGCGCCAGACTTCATTCAGGCGGAAAAAAAAGTCCATCTGCCTGGCGGCGCTTATGATCTGTGTGTTCACCAACGGCCCTCTTAACGCTGTTTTTGAAAGAAAAAACACCCACATCCATAGTCTTCCTGGGCAAGCATTTGTGGAGGGGCGTTGCCGATAATGCGCTTGCCGCTGATAAGCGCGAATTCACGCAACGTCAGAGAAGTGAACGCATTGATCACGGCTTCAAAGCTGTATATGCGGTGCGCGTGGAAGCAGACGCGCGGCCTGCCGACCGGGACGACGAAGAAAAGATCGCCTCCGGGAGCAAGCACCCTGGCCAACTCCCGCATGGCGGCCAAGTCTCCGTCAGTGCGCACCGCGTCGCCATATCGTCCCAAGCCGATGTGCTCTACCACATGCATACAGGAAAGTGAAGCTATGCTGTTATCTGCAAAAGGGAGCGAGACGAGGTCCACAGTCCCGGTTTCCAGTCCTTCTAGTTGCACATCCGGCCGCCGGTAGTCATAATGGGTTATGGGGCAGAATGCGGAGGCAATTGCTGAAAAGTACAGCAGGCTGCCGATGTCGATGTGCTTCGCGGGGCGCGACGCGGCGAGGCAACGCGCGGCCCAGGCCGTGTGGTACAGGTAGTGGGGATCGTAATCAACCGTAGCGGTCGCGTCTTCAGGCGCTGGAAATATATCCTTGTATGCCGCTAGGGGCAGGCCTGCCTGCCTGGCTTGCCGGTTAAATTCCGCAAGATCGCGAAGAAATTTCGGCAAAGCGGTGAAATGCAGCGAAATAAACTTGCGCAAGATTCTAAAACTGGCTCCGAAAAAATACTTTATACGCCTGGTCAGCGATACTGCTGCCCCCCAGAGAAAGAGAAAGGAGCTGAGGGGAATCAAAAGAAATGGGTGTGGCGCGATCAATTTATGCGCACGGCCGGAGAAAAAATTTTCAGCAACCTGGAGATAGTGCTTCCGGCCCGCCACGAGGGTACGGCATCTACGCAAAAAAGGCTGCTCCCCCCATTCCGTAAAGACGTGCCGCAAAAATTGCCTCCTCTGCAACAGCACAAAAGGAGAGAACCAGCTAAAACGGTTCCGGTGCAGATTGATGACCACGGACCGTGATTTCAGCAATTTTATGTTGTCATGGCTGGACGATCCCGGGTGAACGCGTATCCGGACAAGACAGGCGGGGCTGTAGTCAAAAGAAGCGATATTCGAAAGCCGCAGAAAAAACTCAAAGTCCTCGTCGGAACGCAGGTCCGTGTTGAAGCCTCCGATCATGTCAAAGTATTTTTTCCGGATAAGCACCGCGGACATGGAACCCAGAACAGGCCCACCATGGGTCATCCATCGCCTGACATCGCCCCTCCCTTTCGCGTTGGGGTATGCCGGGGGGGATAGCGGCTTTGCCTCTTCATCAATGGCATCGTTTCCACAGTACACGCATCCGAGATCCGGCAGAGCGCTCTGGTAAAATACCTGCATTTGCTTTTCAAGTTTTTCAGGCTTCCACAAATCATCCGAGTCGCAAAAAGCGAGATAGTCACAGTCGGATAGAACCGCGCCCCCAGTATTTCTCGCGCTGGCAGGTCCTTTATTTTCCGTGCGGACAACTTCAAGCCGGGGCCATTGGCCTTGCAGTTCCCGCAGTATCACGGGGGTGTTATCCGTCGATCCGTCGTCCACGATAAGAACGCGATCCGGCGCTCGTGTCTGCGCCATGATGCCCGCTATGGCAAACGGCAAAAAATTCGCGCAGTTCCAAGCCGGAACTATTACTCCTATAGTTTCTGTCTGTTGCGTATTCATATAAGTATCCATGAGGGAGGAAAAAGGTCCGCGGTATTTTTTGCACGCTGGTGGCGGGGGGAAAACCAGGCTCGGGGAGCAATGACCTGTCTGGAGGACGGCCCGGCCAACCAGGCCCCCCACCAGCTGAAGGAACTGTTTGCAATGATGTGGTAAGAACATAAACCCATCAAAAACATATCTTGTTCCTGTGTATATCCTTCAATAAAACACGCTCTTTCCCATGAACCGAGCAGTTTTTTTGCTTCCCGCACGTCGTCTGAAAAAATATACAGCCGGTTTTCCGGACACAGGCTCTGGATAAGGGCGTACGCCTTTTGGTAATAGCAAATGTCTGCCTCCCCATGTACCGCAGACACCTCTGGCTTAAGATAATCGCCTCTCCGCACATGCATGGCTACTGAATTCAGGCGCTTCATTTCATTCGCAAGTTCGCGGACGGCATCAGGCATGGATGCGAAAGTGAAAATATTTCGCAGTTGTTCCTCAAAGCCGGCAAAGTAAAGAGGCGACTGCCAGTAGCCATGCAGACGAGCGCCAATAGCCGCTATGCGCTCTATGCCATCCCAATAGTGGAAATGAGGCTCTTTGATGATCTTGCTGGAAGATACGGGAATAAACCGTTTCCACAGTCGGCGGATTCCGCTTTTCTCTGTCAGTAAATCAACAGTATCAGGAATGGGAAAGCAGTCCAGCGCATATTTTCGCAACGGGTCGCCCGCCAGTCCGGCCACGTTCAACAGTAATCCGCATCCAAGCCGGCTTGCAAGTGCTTTCCCCATCGCATACTGAAACATCTGGTTGCCCAGGCCGCCAAAAATATCAACCGTAATAATTTTCGCATCCATGATATGCCCATTTATATTTAGCGTCAACAGCGCCAGAGGCGCACAAATATGTCTCTCCTGAAAACCGGGCGATTTGTTTGTAACCGTAAACAAACAGGTATTTTCTCAGTTGTTGGACAGCCTTCTTTTAATAGCGCCGCAAAGCCGGGAGAGCAGACGCCTCCATAGAGTGCGCGGGTTAGCAGCAACCGTGTTCGGCTCCAGAACTTTCGCGAAAGGCGACTCCCTGCCCTCCGCCAAGTTTGCGCGCCATGTCTCGGCGATGGAAAACAGGTTGTGTTCGGTGAGCACTTTTGTTCTAGCGAGAACAATGTGTTCAAGACGCGCTTCATAGTCGTCGTGTTCCAAAATATCCGCAATGCGTTCAAGGGCCTGTTCCGGCTTCCGGATATCAATGCAGGCAAGGCTGCTTTCGGCGAAGTATTCGTGGATATTGGAACAACCGCTGAAGATTGGAAAACAGAAGCCCAATAAGGCGTCCGCCAGTTTTTCCGTCCAAAAACCAGGCTCGTCGTTATTCTCAAGCACAAGATGATAGCGGTACGGCAGAAGCGCTTCCGCCTTATCGGCAACAGGCGCGAAACCCCGCCCGAAAATTTCCAACGACTCGGGGAAACGGCCTTTCAAGCGCTCGAGAAATTCAAGCCTAGCCCTGTGTCCCTCGGTAGAGGCCTTGTCGGAGCAGATCACGGAAAGCAGGGAGGTTTTTGGGGGCGGCCGCATGGAGGAGAGTTCCCGCCAGGAAAGGGCGCGCTGGTTGTCCGGCGATTCGCGATCCACGCCGAAATGCCACGGCAGGGCGGAATGGGAGACAAGACGGTTGCCGGTGTAGCCGGGTAGGGGGTAGGGGCAGACTACGGTTCCAAACTGGTTGAGATAGTCCGGGCGGTAGACTTTTACGCTCGGCGGCTCACCTATGAACAGAAGGCGGCGTTGTAGGGGAATTCTGGTCGCCAGCCGCGCGTGTGGCTCGTCAAATACGATCAGCGCATCCCCATGTTCGATGGAGCCGGGATTGCACGCAAAACGGCGAGCCACATGCCGCCCGTCGCCGTGCATGGTCTGGCGAAGGTACGGCCAAGGGACGTGGGCTGTGGAAAAAAGGATAGCGTCCATTATTTTTTGTATATTCTGTACATATATCGTGCCGGATTATAAATTTTAGTTTTCTTTAAACATTTGATAAATAAATCGTAAGATATATTTTTAACACGTCTCGGCAAATTACAAATTGCGTTTTTTATTAGTAATAATAAGTTATTAGCTGTGTTCGTTATAGTGTTTGTTTTATTATATAAGATAATTTGCCTTTTAATAATATATGAATAGACTATATCTATAATAATTTCGTTGTCAGGAATAATATATATATGATCATCACAAACAGTAATATTCCGTTTCATTGGCGAAATTTTGTTGGTTAGTGAAGTAATATCAAAAATAGTCGGGAATCCGTCTTTTCCAGTATAAAAATGAGCATCATCAATAAGTATTATATCATTGTATTGGCGCGGTAGTATGGATTGCAATTCAAAAAGTAATGGGCAAGGTTCATCTGCGCCTGCCGTTATGCCTTTTGAATAATGACCGTCAAGCCAAAATAAAACGTTGCTTTCGATTTTTTTCAATATTTCCGGCAGGATATTTTTTGAATTACCAAGATGGCGCCTGATATTTATCCAGGATGAAAGATCATCTTTTGTAATATTATATATATGTTCTGAAAGCTCAATAGTGTGCACTTCCTGAAATTCGCTTGCGGCCCATTTTGACGTGGCGCCGAAAAATGTGCCTGTTTCAATAAATGTATTGATATTGATGGCATCACGCAATTTCAGCGCTACTTCTTTGGGAAAATATGGATCAATACAGCCCATGATGTAATCTCCGTTCTTTTAGGTTTTCCTCCATAATACGCTACGGCAACGCATATATCAAGGAGTTATGCAACAGGAAATACAAACCTGAAGAACGTTGTGGCATCATCTATAAGTCCTTGTTTTCCAGATCAGCATTGTTCTGCGCGTCGGAAAGCCCGGGGGTTTTGAAAATTAGAATATTATACGGACTTATCGCCTTTCCAGGAGCGTTAAAGCTCTTTTCATGCTTTAAAACCTACGCCATGCCAGGCGTCAATCAGCGCAAGGCTTATTAAGCATAGCTCTGCCGCGAGGGCGTTTTTTTATCTATGCTCATGAAACAACCCAATACAAGAATTAGCGGCGCTCTGAAAATTCCCGATTTTTGCCATCGTTGGAACCTTCGGCGGCTGGTATGGTTATCTATTTATGAGAGAGGTTTGCTCTCCAATACCGGTTTTTCTATGGAAAAAAGGATATTCCAAAAAGATATACAATAAAAGGCATACGACAAGTAATATTGAAAAATGCAGGATAAATACCGCCAGAGTTGATCCCGGCAGGTGCGGATATATCAAATGCCACAAGATATAGTGGCTCAGATATAATGAATAACTGATATTGCCGAGAAATATTTGCGCCTTATTTTCTAAAATCCAGCGAGAAAGCCAATTCCTGGGACCGGCGGTGACGATTAAGGCGGAACACAAAAAAATATAAAAC
>WRHT01000016.1 GCA_009783115.1 Desulfovibrionaceae bacterium
GGGCGTATCCTCCCAAGCCACCAAAACATAGGAGCTCAGGGTCATGAGTTCCCAAAAGGCGAAAAAGCCGGTGACCCCGTCGGCCATGCCCACCCCGGCCAGGGAGGCGAACATGAGCGTCAGGCAGCCGTAATAGGCGTTGCTGTTTTTTTTATGGATATATCCCCAGGAATAAAGGGCCACCAGGCAGCCCATCCCGGTGACGATAACCCCGAAGAAGCGGGCCGGCGGCCACACGCCGCTCTCGGTGAGCAGCATCCCCAAGGCCGCGGCCGGCAGGGCGACGGCCGCCAGGTTGCGCAATCGATGGCTGACAAAGCCCACGGCGAATACCACGAAGGCGCCGCCATACATAACCCAGACCACCGGATGCGCTTTCGTCTCCATTTCCGGCAGCGCCCCCAGATCCACCAAAGAACCAATAAACCCGGTAATCTGATGCCGAAAAAGCCCCTGGGCGGCCAGGATGGCGGCCAGCAAAACCAGCCCGCAAAGGCGGGGAGAGGCTTCGCTCCGGCGCTTCTCCGCCAGGTAAGGTCCGCCCATCCATACTTCCTGCACTATCATGGCCGTGCACAAGGCCATGAGGGCATTGCCCAGGGTCAGCAGGGCCACCAGGGGATACTCCACGGCCTCCAATCCCGCGTACAAGATAAGAGACTTGCTCTCCGGGGCGAAGAAAGGGCTGACCTTCAGGCCGGCGAGCATGGCCATGGAGAAAAGCAGCGCGGTCCAGGGCCGCTCCTTGCTGATGCCCCGCAGCTCCCGCCCTTCGGCATAGGTCCGCAATTCCAGCAGACAGAGCCAGGCCAAGATCCTGGCCGCGCCGTTATATGCCAAGGCCAGCAAGGCCCCGGTCTGCCCGGCTGCCCAGCCGAATCCGAAACCGAGAAGGATCTGCCCTAAATCCGCCAGGATCAGCCCGGCCAACACCCGGAAGGCGTCGCTCCGCTCTTTCCAGGCCAAGACCAGGCCGACCGCCAGGACCAGTACCCCCAGGACCGTGCACAACATTGACTCCAAGTCCTGTCTCCTTCTGATTTCTTTAGCTAGTCGCCTAACAAATTATATTCAATTAGTCAAAACGCTTTCCACGGCCTTGCCCTGAACCTTGCAAAAGACCGCCGGAATATGTTTTACTCTGATCATGACAAGGGATATCCGCATATCCGGGCAGGGAAGGGAGGAATCCCAGGATCCTCCGGGACAAAAGGAAAATCTGGCCCGCTTCCGGCGGGGCCGCCGGGCCGGAGATCTGGTGCGGGGAACCTTTCTGCGTCTGGAGACGGGCAGGCCGGGCACGGCCTGGATCAACTTCGAGGGCAGCACCCTGCTGGCCGCCCTGCCCCAGGAACTGATCCCACCGGCCCTGGCCGTCATGCAAGCCAAGGGGGCCAGTTCCCCGCCTGGAGCAAAGGCCCGGCCTTTTCCGTTGCGGACCGGCGACCTCTGTTTTTTCCACCTGCAGGCCCTGGACCCTGAGCCTGTGCTGCGCATGCTCAACCGGGCCGAGGCCGAGGCCCACCGTTTATCCCTGCGGGTATGAAAATTTGGGTTGATACGCCCTGTTTTTTTATCCATCTGATGTGAACCTGCGGTTTTACAAGCGGAGACCGCCAATATTTCCAACCGAGGCCCGGCTGGAAATTTCCCTTAAAAAAACTTACTCTCCGTCCATGGGCAAACGCTTTCACATCCTGACCTTCGGCTGCCAGATGAACGCCAACGATTCCGCCTGGCTGGCCCGCGCCCTGGCCGCCGGAGGGCATGTCCCGGTCCCGCGGGAGGAGGCGGATCTGCATATCCTGAATACCTGCTCGGTGCGGGCCAAGCCTGAAAACAAGGTCTATACGGAGCTGGGGCGGATCCGTCTGCTGGCCCGCAAGCATCCGGAGCGGGAAATCCTGGCCTGCGTCGGCGGCTGCGTGGCCCAGCAACTGGGCGAGAAGCTCTTTGCCCGATCCCGGGAACTCCGGCTGCTTTTCGGCGCCGACGGACTGACCGCGGCCCCGGAGGCCATCGAGCACCTGTTCCGCCATCCGGATCAAAAGCTCGCCCTCCTGGATTTCAGCCCTGGGTACCCTGAGCGCCGGACGTTTCCAGGCGCGGAGGAGCCGGTGGCCCTGGTCAATATCATGCAGGGATGCGATAACTTCTGCGCCTATTGCATTGTCCCCCTGACGCGCGGCCGCCAGAAATCCCGGCAGAGCGCGGACGTCCTGAAAGAATGCCGCGCCCGGATTGCCGGCGGGGCGCGGGAAATAACCCTGCTGGGGCAAAACGTCAATTCCTTCGGCCAAGACAGCCAGGGCGACGGAACCTCTTTCACCGGCCTGCTGGAACAGGTGTCCGCCCTGCCGGGCTTGGCGCGCCTGGGCTTCATGACCTCGCACCCCAAGAACATGCCCCCGGAACTCATCCAGGCCTTCGGCCGCCTCCCGGCATTGGCCCCGCGCCTGCACCTGCCCCTGCAATCCGGATCCGACCGCATCCTGCGGGCCATGGGCCGGGGCTACACCAGGGACGCCTATATGAAAATCCTCGGCTCCCTGCGCCGGGTCCGCCCGGATATACAGATCTCCACCGATATCATCACCGGCTTCCCCGGAGAAAGCGAGAATGATTTTAGAAAAACTCTAGAAATAATGCGGGAAGCGGATTTCTGCGCCAGTTTCTCCTTTGCCTATTCGGATCGGCCTGGGACCAAGGCCGGCGCCCTGCCGGACAAGGTTCCCGCGGCCCTGGCCCTAGAACGCCTGGCTCGCCTCCAGGACTGGCAAAATCAAAATTCCCGGCGCATTCTCGCCGCCAGACATGGACAAAAGGCTTGGGTGCTGCTGGAAGGTCCGAGCCTGAAAGAGCCGTTTCCTGAAAACAACCCGGCCGGGGCGGCGGATTCCGCTCAAGGCAAAAGGCGTAGCTGGCATGGCCGTGAAGAGCACGGTTTTTCCGTCAATCTGCTGATCCCCGACTCCCTCCGCCCCGCGCCCGGGGATCTGCTGGAGGCGGTCATCACCGGCCACGGCAGGCATACGCTGAAGGCGGCCCTGTCCAAATCATGCTGAATCTCCTCCACAAACTCTTCCCCCGCTTTCTCCTGGGCGCGCTCTGCCTCTGCCTGTGGCTTCTGCCCGGCGTTCCGGCGCGGGCCGGCGAACAGCAAGAGGCCCTGTACCAGGCCATCCTTGAATTTGAGACCCTGGAACAGGACAAGCAACGGGGAATGCGGCGGGATCAATGGGAAAACCTGGAAAAACGCTTTGCCGCCATCCAGAACCAGGGGAACGCCTTTGCGGCCGAGGCCCATTTTTACCGGGCCAGAACCATGGAAGAACTGGGGGATCGCTCCAAAAATCCCGGAGATTACCAGATCGCCGCGGATCTATATTCTACCCTGGCCGAAAGACACCCCCGCCACCCCCTGCGGGATAACGCCCGTTTCAACCAGGCCGTGCTCCTGGCCGGACCGCTGCGTTCCCGGACCGCGGCCCTGGACCTCCTGGACGGCATCATGGCGGCCTTCCCGGAAAGCGGCATGCGCGCGGAAGCCGTGGAACTGAGCGCTCGCCTGCGCGGCCCCCAGCCCCAACCGCAGGTTCGATCTCCAATACAGCCGCCCCCCCAGACCCCGGCGCAGCCACAGGTTCCAACGCCGCCGCTGCAAATCCCTGAACAAGCGTCGACCACGCCTCCGGCTGCCCCAAGTCCGCCCCTCCCGCCTCAGCCTCCGGCCCAGGCAGAGCCTCAGCCCCAGGTTCCGGTCCCGCCTCCGGTCCAGGAGACTGTCCCCGCCCCGGCGCAACTGCCGGCGCAACCCCAGTCCCCGCCGGTCTCTCCGGGCCAGGACTCCGCTCCTCCCCCAACGCGGGTTCCCTTATCAATCCCGGCAACGCCCCAAGACATCCCGCCGCCTCCGGCCAAAATTTCCGGCATGAGCGGCTCCAAAAACCTCGCTCCACCGGCCCAGGGATCGACCCTGGCCTGGATGGAATGGTCCGGCGACGCGGAAGAGATCTCCCTTACCTTTGGACTGGCCGGACGGGCCAAGTACCGGCGCTCCACCCTGCCGCCGGAAGGATCTCTCCCCTGGCGCGTGCGCCTGGAACTTTTCGGCGCTAAACTAGGCGATGCCCTGCCCCCGGAGATCTCCATAAAAGAAGGGCCCCTGGCCCGGATCAGAACCAGCGCCGGCAGCGGAAACACCCGCCTGGACCTGGACCTCCGGGAGGCGCGTTCTTACAGGGTCGCCGTCCTGCGGAACCCTTACCGCCTGCGCGTGGATATCAGCGCCTCCCAAACCCTGGCAGACGGAGAGAGCCTTGCCGCCCCCGTTGCCCCGGCCATGACGGCGCCGTTGGGGCTGACCATGAAAACCATCATGGTGGACGCCGGGCATGGCGGACATGATCCCGGAGCCTCGGGCAATTCCCTGCGCGAGGCCTCCCTGACCCTGGATCTGGCACACAGGCTGGGCGAAAAACTGCGCAGCCGCGGCTTCACCGTGCTCTACACCAGGGAAGGCAACACCTTCATGAAGCTGGCCGACCGCACCAACCTGGCCAATGCCAAAAACGTGGACCTCTTTATTTCCCTCCATGCCAATTACAACCACAACAAAAACCTGAGCGGGCTGGAGACCTATTACCTGGATGTGGCCCGTAACGACATCGCCGCCCAGGTGGCCGCGCGCGAAAACGGCATATCCCTTAATGAGACCAGCTATGCCCAGATCATTCTTAGTGAATTGAACCTGAACGACAAAAAAGAAGAATCCCTGAACGTGGCTCGCCTGGCGCACCAGGGAGCCCTGAACCATTTGCGGCAGGCCGGATTCCCGGCACGGGACAACGGGGTGCGATCCGCCCTCCTGCATGTGCTGGCCGGAGCGCGCATGCCCTCAATCCTGGTGGAAATGGGCTATCTCTCCAATGACGGCGATGCCGCCAGGTTCAAAAACGACAAGTATCTCCAGGCCCTGGCCGAAGGCATATGCAATGGCGTGGCCTCCTACCGCGCCCAGGTCAACGCCCAAGGGAGAACGCCCTAAGCGCCGGCAGGAATTTTCCTTTCTTTTTCGCCGCAATGGGTGTAAACTACATCGCCATAAGAAGTAACCTTCGCCCTTTGCCTATTTATGCGGATATGACATGAAAAAATTCTTCCGGGGCCATGTGTGCCGTACCTTATGCCTCATTATTCTTGCGGCCTTTCTGCCGGCCCTCGGCGCCATTCTATACGCTGAGCTGCAAAGCCTGCGCGACATCCGGGACGGCCTCAAGGAACACGCGGAAATATCGGTGGAAATGGTCAGCTCCCAAGTGGAACGGATGATCACCCACACCCAGACCACCCTGGCCACCCTGGCCCAGGTGAAAGAAATCCGCGGGCTGGACCTGTCCTACTGCGCGCAAATCCTCGAAGACACCCTGCTGATGAACAAGTACTACGCCGCCCTTTTCATCGTGAACGCCCAGGGCGAGGTCGTGGCCTCCACCCATGCGGACATCCGGAAGATGAACCTGCAATCCGAAAGCTACATCCAAAAGGTGCGGGAACAAAAATCCTTTGTGATCAACGAATTCGCCCTGGGCTATTCCACGGGGCTCCCCACCCTTTATTGCGCCTATCCGATCTTCAACCATGATAACGATCTGGTGGGCATTCTGGTGGCAGGGCTGCTCCTGGAGCATAATATAGACCCCGTGGACCATGACTTCCAATCCTATAGCGCCATGCTGGCCCTGGACGACAAGGGGCTCTCCCTCTATTCCCACCCGGAAAATTATTTTCCAGCCGGCACCCTTCTCAGCGACAACCGCTGGGATTTTTTGAGTTCCTTGCCCGGCAATGAAACGGGTTCCGCCATGATGTTGAACAGAAACGGGCAGGAGCGTCTGCTGGCGGGCAAGCGCCTGACCAAGGAATACCTGGGACTTCCCTATTTAAACCTTATGATGGTGGTGGAAACTGACGACATCCTTTTTAACGCCTACATGCAGGCGGCCAGCAAGGGATTGACCCTCCTCATGGCCGCTCTGGCCGGCATGATCCTGGCTTGGTTCATCGGCCGGCGTACCCTGACGCGGCCGCTGGCCCAAATGACCGCAACCGCGCTTGCCTTTGGACAAAGGGATTTTTCCACGTGCGCCGCCCTCCCGGTACTGGGCGGAGAAATTGGCGAGCTCTGCAGGACCTTTGAGGGGATGGCCAAAGCCCTGGAAGAACATGAAAACCTCCTGAACACGGGCAGGGTGGAAGCGGACGAAGCCAACCGGATCAAGACCGAATTCATGGCCAACATGAGCCACGAAATCCGCACCCCGCTGAACGCCATTATCGGCATGGCATACATGGCCCTGAAAACCGACCTGGACGAACGGCAAAAAAACTACCTCAGTAAAATTTACAACTCCGGCAACTCCCTTCTGGGCATCATCAATGACATCCTGGATTTTTCCAAGCTGGAAACCGGCAATTTCAGCATCAGTAATCTGGCCTTTCATCTGGACGACGTATTCAATACCATAAGCGCCATATCGGCCCCCAAGGCCGAAGAAAAAAATATTGAAATGCTCTTTTACATCTCGCCCAGCGTACCTCAGTATCTCAAGGGCGATCCTCTGCGCATCAACCAGATTCTGACCAATCTGGTCTCCAATGCCGTCAAGTTCACGGACAAAGGCGAAATCATGGTCAGTTGCTCGCTGCTGCCCCGTAAACCCGAATCCGGATCACGCGTGGGCTTGCATTTTGTGGTGCAGGACACCGGCATCGGCATCGCCGGAGAGCAGTTCTCCAGGCTGTTCAAGCCCTTTACCCAGGCCGACGGCTCCCTGACCCGCCGCTATGGCGGCTCCGGCCTGGGACTGGTTATCACAAAAAACCTGGTGGAACTGATGGGCGGCGAAATTAACGTGGAAAGCTCCGTGGGGGAAGGGACCAAGGTCACTTTCACCATCCATCTGGAGGAAAATCTGGTCCAGTCTTCGCGCCTTTCCACCTCCGGCCTGCAGGGAATGCGCGTGTTGCTGGTGGATGACAACGATACCGCCAGGCAAATCATCGGGGGCATGCTCAACAGCTTTTCCTTTCAGACGGATTCCGCCTCCTCGGCCAGCGAGGCCTACCAGCTTATTTCCATGGCCGACGAAGAAGGCAAACCCTACAGCATGATCTACCTGGACTGGCGCATGCCTGACATTGACGGCGTGGAAGCGGCCAGCTACATCACCCACCACATGAATTTGCGCGTGCAGCCCAAAATCATGCTGATTACCGCCTTCGACCAGACTAAAGACCATGAAGACATGTCCAAAAACGGGATTATTTCCATCATCCACAAACCGGTCAACCCCTCCTTGCTCCTGGACGCCACCCTGGAAGTTATGGATATGGGAGAACCCGTACAGATCGAAAATCCCGAAGCCGAATCTTCGAACGCGGAGAGAGAACCACGGCCCGCGCCTCTGTCCGGGGCGGAAAATCTGAGCGTCTACGATTTGGAAACCACCGCCCTGCCGGGTTTGAATTTCAAAAAGGCCCTGGCCCTCTACGAAAACAAAAAAAATCTCCTGGATATGGCCATCCGGGGCTTTGTGCGGGACCACGCCGGGGGCTGCAAACAGATGGAAGAAGCCCTGTTCGAAGGCAATCTCAAAGATGCCGGGCGCATAGCCCACACCATGAAAAGCCTGTGCGCTTCCATCGGCGCCGAGGATTTGACCGGGCAATTCGCCATGCTGGAAGCGGCCCTGACCGGCGACGTGGTGGATTATTTCAAGGTCAAGCCGGCCATCCGCAAAGCCGGAGAAGATCTGGCGATCACCATTGAACTGCTCAAAGACATGCTGGCCCGCCAGGATTCTCCGGAATGCGCCCGCTATCGCGGCGGCGCGGCGGCCCCCGAAGAGGCTGAACGGCCGGAAATCTCCCAGGAAAACCAGGATATTCTGCGTAAGCTGCACGCGCTGATGCAAGATGACGACGCCTCGGCCCAAGCCCTACTGGCCGAAAACCTGGCGGCTCTCAAAGCGGATCTCCCGGAAAAGGATCTGCGCGACCTGGAACGCCTGGTCAACCAGTTCGAATTTGAAGAAGCCATGCGGATACTGGACGGGTTATTATAACCCGCAGGCCGGGCGCGCCCTCTGTAAAAGCTCTTCCAGAACCTCTTCCAGGCTCAAATCCGAGGTATCAATGATCACCGCGTCCTCAGCTGGTCTCAGCGGATCCAGAGAACGGCCGCGATCCAGATCATCCCGCCTGCGGATCTGTTCCGCCAAATCTTCCAGCCTTTCCCGGCTGCCTTGGGCCGCGAGCTGCTTTTGACGACGGCCGGCCCGCACCTCCGCCCGGGCCTCCAAAAAAAATTTAACCCTGGCCCGTGGAAAAACCGCTGTTCCCAAATCCCGCCCTTCGGCCACCAGGGAAGATCCCTCGCCGATACTCCGCTGTTTGGCCCTGGTGAATTCGCGCACCTCCGGCAGGGCCGCGAACCTGGAGGCCAGATCCCCCACGGCCTCGGAGCGGATGGCCGGGCCGGGGTCCTTGCCGTTGCACAAAAGAACAAAAGTTCCACCTTCGCCGGACAGGGTGAAGTCCAATTTATGCAGCTCACCCGCGAGTTCCTCCCCGCTCAGGCCAAGTTTCTTTTCTCCCAGACGCAGGGCGATACAGCGGAACATGGCCCCGGTATCCAGAAAAGGCAGGCCCAGCTTCTCCGCCAGCAGACGGGCCAGGCTGCTCTTGCCCGCCCCGGCCGGGCCGTCCAGGGTTATGTGCACAAACGGGAGGCCGGACTTCACAAGATCTCCCTCAGAACATCCAGAAAGAAGCGGTTTTCATCCATCCGGCCCACGCTCACCCGGAAAAATTCCGGAAGATCATAGGCCTTCAGCCCTCGCACAATCACCCCTCGCCTAAGCAGGGCCTCGAACAGCTCCGCGCCGGCCAACCTGGCCTTTCCAGGGGGAGCGAACATCAAAAAATTGGCCAGGGAAGGCCAGACCCGGCAACCCAGATCCTCCAGGCCCAGCTGGAGCTGCTTCCGGCCCTCTTCCACCGCCTTCATGGTGGCCAGGCGGAAGTCCTCATCCTCCAGAGCCGCAAGTCCGGCCGCCTCGGCCAGGATATTTACGGAAAACGGGAGCCTGGCCCGGTTCAGGTAAACGGCCAGACCTTCGGGCATCAGGGCGTAACCCAGGCGCAGACCGGCCAGCCCGTAACTCTTGGAAAAGGTGCGCAGAATGACTATGTTGCGCAGTTCATTGAAACGCGGCAACAGGGAATACTCCGCCAGCCTCGCCTCCGTATTTCCGTCCGCGTAGGCGGCAAAATCCATGTAGGCCTCGTCCAGCGCCAGTATCGCCCCTTCGGGAAGCCTCGCGGCCAAGGCCGCGAGTTCCCGCGCCGGCGGACAGTAGCCGGAAGGATTATCCGGACTGGTCACAAACACCAGGGAAGTCCGCTCATCCACCAGCGCGAGCAGCGCCTCCCAGTCAAAAGTAAAATCTTCCCGCAAGGGGGCAGCGCGCAGCTCCACCCCGCAAAGTCCGCTCTGGATGCCGTAAATGCCGAAACAGGGCTTGGAGGTCACCACATTGTGCCCCCCCGGATCGGCCCGGCAGCGGATCAGCAGGTCAATGATCTCGTCCGATCCGTTCCCCAGCGCCACACAGTCCGGGCTCACCCCGTGCTTTGCGGCGATGGCCTTGGCCAGGCGCGGCGACCCGGACTGGGGATAGCGAAAAACAGAGCCAAAGGTCCGCTCCAGGGCCGCGAGCGCTCCTGGCGAAGCCCCCAGGGGATTTTCATTGCTGGCCAGTTTGACCACCCGCTCCACTCCGTAGCGCTCCCGGATCTCCGCTATGGACAGGCCCGGCGAATAAGCTTCCAGGGCTTCCACCGCCGGCCGCACAAATATCTTCCGCTGCATGGCAAACCTCCAATCCGCCGGGCAACATACCCTGAGAACGCCTCTCAGGGCAAGGGCGGGAATGCCTCTGCCGCCCCTTCCCCCTCTGTCAGCTTCGTGCTATGCTCAAATGATGTTCGCACAGCATCCGCGCGACCGTAAAGACCGCTCCCCGGAGCGGGCACAGGCCCTGTCTTTTGCGCCGGTCCTGTTTCCCAAGGCCGCCTCCCCGGATTTCACCCTCTGGGAAGGACCCGGCATAAAAATCCCCAGCCTGGAAGAATGCGCCGCCCTCTGGGATAAGTACGCCATGCCCCCGCACATCCGGGATCACTCCAACCAGGTGGCCCGGATCGTGGAAACTCTGGGGGAACTCCTACAGGCGAGGGGAGCCGGGTTGAACCGCGCCCTGCTCCTGGCCGGAGGCCTGCTGCACGACATCGCCAAGGCCTATACCATAAGCTTCGGCGGCAACCACGCTCAACTGGGCGCGGCCTGGATGGTGCGGGAAGAGCTTCACCCCAAGGTGGGACAAATGATCTTGCACCATGTATATTGGCCCTGGGACTTGGACCTGGACAACGAGAACATGCTGCCGGTCCTGCTCCTGGTCTATGCGGACAAAAGAGTGCGCCATGACCGGGTGGTAAGCCTGCAAGAACGCGCCGAAGACTTGCTGCGGCGTTACGGACACACGGAAGCCATCCGCCTGTCCGTAAACGCCTCCATGGCCCAGGGGCAAACCTTGGAAAACCTGCTTTCGGAGCGTACTGGAGTGCCCTTATATGAATATACTTTTGATCGCCGGCGGCTGGTCTGACGAACGGGAAGTCTCCCTGGCCGGCGCCGAAGGCATCGCCGCCTCCCTGGAAAGACAGGGACACCGGGTCAGCTTGTACGATCCGCGGCATGATTTTACCGGCCTTCCGGATGTGGCCAGGGGACAGGATTTTGCCTTTATCCAACTGCACGGCGCCCCGGGTGAGGATGGCCTGCCCCAAAGCCTGCTGGAACGCTTGGGGCTGCCCTACCAGGGCGCCGATCCGGCCGCTTCCTTCCTGGCCCTGAACAAGGCCGCGGCCAAAACCCTTTACCGCCTGGCGGATCTCCCCACCCCGGACTGGATCTTCCTGTGCCGCCGCCCCAGGCCGGGCTGGACCCCCTCCCTGCCCTACCCCCTGATCCTCAAGCACAATACCGGCGGCTCCAGTTTGCGCCTGGCCAAGGCCAACGATCCGGAAGAACTGGCCGAAGCCCTGGACCGCCTCTTTGCAGGCGGCGGGGAGATTCTTGTCGAGGAATTCCGCCAGGGAATAGAACTCACCTGCGCCGTGCTCGGAGAACTGACGGAAAAAAACGGACAAACCGCGGAAATTCCCCAGACCCTGCCCCCCGTTCTCATCCGTCCCCTGAGCAACAGCGAAGGACTCTTTGACTATGCGAGCAAGTATTCCCAGGACGGCGCAGAAGAAATTTGCCCTGCCCCGCTGCCCGAGGAACTGCTTGCGGAAGTCCGCCGCCTGGCCCTGGCCGCCCACCAAGCCTTGGGGCTTCGCGGGTACAGCCGCACGGACTTTATCCTGACCCCGCAAAAACAGCTCCTTATCCTTGAAACCAACACCCTGCCGGGTATGACCACCGCCAGCCTGCTGCCCAAGGCCGCGCTCGCCGCCGGGATCTCCTTTGACCAGCTCCTCATCCGCCTCCTGGACCTCGGCCTGGCCTCCCGCCGCGCCTGAACCATGCTGCCGCGCCTGTACCAACTGCTCTGGAGGATTGCCAGACCCTTGCTGCGCAAACATCGCCGCCTGGGAGAAGGTTTCGATGAACGCCTCGCGCCTCCAGCCTGGCCGCGCCTCCAGCCTGCCCCCGCATCCGCCGCGCCTTGCCGGCTCTGGCTGCACGGGGCTTCCGGGGGCGAGGCCTACCTCATCCGCGAACTGGCCCTGGAACTGGCGGCGCGCCCCTCATCCCGCCAAAAATTCACCCTGCTCTGCACCAGCCTGACCAGCCAGGGTCTGGAAATACTCCGGCAGACCCAAAAAGACTGCCCGGCCGGTTCCCTGGAGCTTCTCCCCGCCTACCTGCCCCTGGATGAACCCCAAATCATGCGCCGGGCCGTGCGCCAGGCCTTCGGCTCCCCTCCCCCCGCCTCGCCCGCGCTCCTGGCCCTGCTGGAGACGGAACTCTGGCCCGGCCTGCTCCTGGCCTGCCGGGAATACGGTCTGCCCACCCTCATCCTCAACGGACGTCTGACCGAAAAATCCCTGCGCGCCTACCACCCCTTCCGCTCCTTCCTGCGCCGCCTGGCCCCCAGGCGCATCCTGGCCGGCAGTCCGGCGGACCAGGAACGCTTCCGTTCCCTCTTCGGATCGTCCGCTCCCTGCGATCTCATGCCCAACATCAAATTTGACCGTATCCGCTTTGAGAACACCCTCCCCGGCGCGGTCCCCGGATCCCTCATCGCCCTGGCCTCGGTGCGCGAAGAAGAAGAAACTCTCCTGGCCCCCCTCCTGCCGGAACTCCTGGCCCAAGCTCCCCAATGCGCCATCGCCCTGGCTCCCCGCCACCTGCACCGCCTGGAGGCCTGGGAAAAACGTCTGCAAGCCCTGAATCTGCCATATATCCGCGCCGGCAGCCTCCAAAACTCCGCCCCGCCGCCAGGACAAATCCTCCTCTGGGACAGTTTCGGCAACCTGCAGCAAGTCTACCGCCAGGCCTCCGCCGTCTTCGTGGGCGGGAGCCTCGCCCCCCTGGGCGGGCAAAACTTTCTTGAACCTTTGGCCTGCGGCCTTATCCCCTGCATCGGCCCTTCCTGGCAAAATTTCACCTGGGTGGGAAAAGAAATTTTTGACCTGGGTCTGGTCCGCCGTATAAACTCTGCCGAAGAACTCGTTCCCGCCCTGCTGCGGCTGTTGCATGAAAGGCCGGACAAAACCCTGGTGCGGCAAAAACTGGAGGACTACCTCGTCCCCCGCCGGGGCGGAACCCGCATGGCCGTGGAGGCCCTGGCGGAATTTCTGTAATGTAAGGAGTCTGTATGTATATAGTCACCGGCGGCGCTGGCATGATCGGCAGCGCGCTGATTTGGGAATTGAACCGCCGTGGAATCGCCGAGATCCTCGTGGTGGATCATCTGGGATCTTCTGAAAAATGGCGAAATCTCTCCAAGCTGCGCTACCTGGCCTATCTGCCCAAGGAAGTATTCGCGGAGCATCTCCGGCAGGACACCCTGGAAGAAATCCTGGCCGCGGAATCCGTTTACGGCAAAACGCCGGGGCGCATCCAGGGCATCGCCCACCTGGGCGCCTGCTCTTCAACAACCGAGCTGGACGCGGATTACATGCTGCAAAATAACCTGGAGTACAGCAAGGCCTTGTGCATATACGCCCAAAGCAGGGGCATCCGCTACATCCAGGCCAGCAGCGCGGCCACTTACGGCGGCGGGGAGCATGGTTTTTCCGATAGCCCAGAAAATTTAGACCGCCTGCGGCCCTTGAATATTTATGGTTACTCCAAACATCTCTTCGACCTCTGGGCACGGCGCACCGGGCGGCTGAACAGCCTGGCCAGCCTGAAATTCTTCAATGTCTACGGTCCCAACGAATACCACAAAGGCGAGCTGCGCAGCATGGTCCTCAACGC
>WRHT01000017.1 GCA_009783115.1 Desulfovibrionaceae bacterium
CAGGGCGGAGCGGGCCGGAAGGTTGGCGGGGATGTTGATAGGCATGGAATCGCTGGCTCCTTGAAAATTTGGGGCGCGCAATAAGCGCCACGGCCAGCCTGTATAACACCGATGCGCCGGCGTCTCAAGCAAAAGGAGGGAAACAGCTTGCCAAGGAACAGGCTTTGACTTATACAGCTTAACCACGGGATGTAGCTCAGTTTGGTGGAGCGCTGCGTTCGGGACGCAGAGGCCGGAGGTTCAAGTCCTCTCATCCCGACCAAGTATTTCAAGGGGTTACAGTATCGTCCGTAAGTCCTTTTTTCTTGGGTACTTCAATTTTTCCAAAACTCTTTCAGTTTGCCCCTTTCATCCAGCTTATTCGGCAGCTTGGGGCATGGAGGCTTCCCATTTTCAAACTCTTTGTTGAATTTGCAGAATTTACCTCCGCCTATGTCATCTTTGTGCTGGCAAGGGGTATTACATTCTTTGCGAGTTCCGGTCATAAGGGAAGCCTCCGATTTTTAGCAATGATTTCATATAGTTTTGTCATTGTCGCGGATTAAAACTAAATTTTTAGGTAATGTCAAGGAGTTAAGGAGAAGCCAACTATCAGGGGGAAAGTGCAATAATTATGTAAGATATATTACTTTTTTAACCATCTTTAGTGCTGTGAAAATTGGGCAGTTTTCCAGACTTGCCCAGGTCCGATTTAGTTAACCAAGCATCTTTTTCATCTCGGCCTTTTGTTCCGGCGTCCACGTTTTCACCATTTCCGCAATTTTCGCTATCGCCTTCTCCGCCGATTCTACTTCTCCGCCGGGATTCATAAAGCTACGGTGGATAATCCCTTCGGTATCCTTGAGTAAGGAAGCCAATTCCGTATCGGAGAGCTTCCTCAGTGTGGCCTGCGCGTCAATTACCTTTGACCGAAGCGCGGCCTCAAGGATGTCACAGCAAACGATTGATCGCCTAAATTACCGATTATTTCCCATCGGCTGATTCCCCAGGTCAGCTATTTTGGGCATGGCTTTGAAAATGAGCCATCTTGTTTCTGATTTCACTAAGCAACTCCCCAGCGTCCACGCCGAGCGCATCCGCTAATAGCAAAAATGTTTCCAAGGACGGACTGCTGGCGGCGCGTTCCCAGGTTCGCACGCCGATCTCTGAGCCACCGATTAGTTCAGCCAACTGCGGTTGTGTCAGCCCAGCCAGAGTGCGGCGATGGCGGATTACATCGGCAACTGCCTGTCTAAATTGAACAATTTTCACCATGCCGATAAAATATCATCGCCTACGTTTTTCAGCACTAGACAGATAAAAATTTATCGGTTATCGTGGGTTTAGAAATCTCGTTAATTCCTTAAACCTATTGGAGGCCCTTATGAAACTCAGAAATCTCGTTTTCCCGTTGATTCTGCTCGTGTTATTCGTACCGTTATTTTTTGAGGTCGGCACTGGCAACGCCGCCAGCACATCAGATTTTGTCGGTAAATGGGACTGCGAAACTGCTATGGGTGACCCTTTTGAAACGCAAATCTCTCGTAACAGCGAGGGTCAATTTTCTTTTACTACATCCGGGCCTGGCGGCGTAGGGAAGCCAGTTCAAGTTACTTTCATAAGTGGTATGTTGGTGGATAACAGCGGAAATAGGTTAGTTATAGACGGCACAGGAATACTGCATATTGCAGCTATAGCCTCGTGCAAAAGAAAATAAAAATCCCTCATTTCCGTGTAGTGGCCCTGTGGCCTCGGCAGTTGACAAAATAAGCGGTAGGTGTAAATCCAAGCGAAAAGATATGAATGAAAAATGGAGCGAGAATGAAAAACCAACAAGATGAGCAATGCGATGAAGATGAATTTGATCCGTCGCTTCCACAAGTTGACACTATTCGTGTTGAATACGCTGTAGGTATTCGTGGTGAAGACAACTATGACACAGAAGGTGTCTTAGATAAACTGTCTTATTCAGAGCGCATTGATTGTAGCAACCGACATTGCGAGGGTAGTGGGTTCAGTTTCTGTGGCTTGATACAGCAAATGACCGAAAAACGCGAAGAAAAAGAAGAAGGCGAAATCCCGTGTCGCGGCACAGAACCACGCTTCAAGGGTAGTCGCAATCGCATACATATAGAAAATCCAAAAAAGTGCATGGGGTACATAAAATATAAGACAACGATCAGATATAAAACTACCGAAAAATAACTCGAAGAACAATCCCCGTTGGAACCGTTGATACGTTTCCATCGGGATCGATATCCAAAGTCATGTCAAGAGCACAACGATCAATTATCTTACCTTTGAGACTTTTGAACAATCGCTCAACAACGGCCACGGCTTGAATCTTAGATTCTTCATTATGCACAGAAGGTGTAGTTTGGTTCATACTACACCCCCACCGGCACGGCTGGCCTACGGCTAATATCGACCCATCGGTCAAACGTGAAAGCCTTCGTAGCCAATTTCAACAGTTCAAGATGCCTTACCTTGACCTCCCGTATAACATTTTGCCATACTAAATAGTTGTTTAGGTACTTGGTGGCAACGCCCTTGAAGCGGCGCAGGAAGTCTTTCAGCCGCGAATGATAACCGTTGACATGCTGGACATGGTATATGCCTAACCTCTTTATACCATTCGGAACCCTGATGTGCCTAAATGGACTCCTTGAAGCATATTTCACATAGGCTGAATCGCTATCAGTACATACTGTGGCATGCCTTGATAGCCGATTGCGAAACACGCTCTTCAGAACTTTTGCAGTTGCACGTCCTTGAGCAGATACTTTGCTGTAAACCTGTCCGTTGCGGCTGACAGCACAACTGACGCAAACCTTCTCTCTGCTTGTACCTCGCTTGGTAGCCTTTTCACCGCGCTTATGTGATTCCCTGCCTATGGGTTTGCTACCTTTGAAAGACAACGGCAAGAAGGTGTCATCGGCTTCGACGATATCCTGCCTTGGACACGGACGGCAGTCGCTCCGTTTTACCCAAAATCAAGGAGTGTCCATGAGTCAGACATCCGCAATTCCGCACAATATCCGGGACGCGTTCAGCTCAAGTAGAAAATTTCAGGAAAAGTCGGCGCATTTTTTCTTGACAGGCATACCCTTATGTTAATAAAATTTTTTAAAACTTGCAGGAAAAATATGCTTTTTTACAGCCGCCCGATTAATACCGTGAATTTTTTCGAATTCAGTTCTTATAGCTATTATAGCCGGGGGCGCGGCGTGGGGGATATTTTTCTCGTGTAAGCAAACCACACAAGAAATGAACCAGGGCCGCAGACATCCGTCCGCGGCCCTTTTTGTGCCGCGGCCTGACTGCATCGCCAGGGGGCCTGGTTTATAAAACATCAAGATCATCAGGAAGCAGCCCCTGCCTCCGCAAACTCAGGAGAAACCGTGTCATGCATACTGGTAAAGCCATACGAATGGAACGCATTGTAAACCGAAACACCAGGAAGACCATTATCGTGCCCATGGACCACGGGGTGTCCGTGGGACCGCTTGATGGGCTTGCGAATATGCCCCACGCCATCAATGAAGTGGCCGAAGGGGGGGTAAACGCCGTGCTGGAGCACCGAGGGCTTATTCGTTGCGGACATAGAAAGGGTGGAAAAGATGTGGGACTTATCCTGCACCTCTCCTCCAGCACGGAGCTGTCATCCAAGCCCAACCGCAAAACATTGACGGCCTCTGTGGAAGACGCTATCAAAGTCGGGGCGGACGGCGTTTCCATCCATATCAACCTTGGAGATCCGGATGAGGCCGAAATGCTCAGGGATTTCGGCAAGGTCGCCCGCGATGCCGAGGAATGGGGCATGCCCCTTCTGGCCATGGTCTATGGACGCGGCCCCAAAATCCCCAACAGCCTGGACCCGCGGATCGTCGCCCACTGCGCCAGAGTGGGAGTGGAACTGGGCGCGGACATGGTGAAAGTTCCTTATACCGGCGATATGGACAGTTTCAAGTTTGTCACGGAAAACTGCTGCGTGCCGGTGGTGATTGCCGGCGGCCCGAAAACAGAAACCACCAGGGAATTTTTGCAGATGGTCAAGGACGCGGATCTGGCCGGTTCCACCGGCCTGTCAGTAGGACGTAATATTTTTCAACATCCCTCCCCCCGCCTGATGTCTATGGCCCTTGCCGGCATTGTGCACGAAAATTGGAGCGTGGAAGAAGCCATGAACAAAATGGGGGAGAAATAAGCTATGCCCTCGGCTTTTTTCTTGGCGGATCCTTATATCCTGGAGGACGTCACCGCAGCCCTGGAGGCCGGGGCGGACAATTTCATTGTGCCGCCGGAACATTTGTCCCAGGCCGGAAACCTGGCCCGCTGCCGTTTTATCGCTTCTTCATCCTTTACTTTCATTTCTCTGGCCTCCAAGGAAGACGAAAACAGGGCCGAGGCTCTTCTACGTAGCGGTGTTTCAGTAATCTTACGGCATGGCTGGGAGGTTATTCCGGTGGAAAATCTCCTGGCGCATTCGCAGGGATCGCCCCAGGGCGGAGAATTGCTTCTGGAGGTTATTTCGCCTGAAGAAACGCAACTGGCCTTCGGCATTCTGGAAAAAGGCGTGCACGGCGTCGCCGTGCCCTCCTCGGCCTTGGGTAAACTTAAAGAAATTTTAAGCGCCCTGCGTAGCGAACAAACCCTCATTCCCCTCAGCGAGGCGCGGATCCTTGAAATTTCTCCAACAGGCATGGGACACCGGGTTTGTGTGGATACCCTTTCCAACTTGAACAAAGGACAGGGCCTCCTGGTGGGCAATTCCGCAGCCTTTACTTTTTTGGTGAACGCCGAAACCGAGCGGAATGAATATGTGTCCCCGCGTCCATTTCGCGTAAATGCGGGGGCCGTGCACGCCTATACCTTTCTGCCCGGTGATTGCACGGCCTATCTGGAAGAATTGCGCGCCGGATCCAAGGTGCTGATCGTGGATTTCCAGGGCCGCGCGGAGACAGCCGTGGCCGGACGAATCAAAGTGGAAAAGCGGCCCATGCTGCTTATCCGGGCGGAGGCGGAAGGACGGGAAGGCGTGGTCTTTTTACAGAATGCCGAAACCATCCGCCTGGTGACCCCGGAAGGAGAGGCCAGAAGCGTGGTGGCGCTTTCCCCGGGAGACCGGGTGCTTTGCCGTCTGGATCAGGCCGGCCGGCATTTTGGCGTACGCATAACTGAAAATATTGATGAAAAATGAGGCAGGCCATGGCTACTACCCAGGCTGAGGCAAATGAAGAAAAACTTCTCGAACCGATCCGTGCGGAAATTGATCGACTGGATGCGGAACTCCTCGTATTGCTCAACCAGCGCGCCGCTTGCAGCCTTAAAGCCGGCACCATCAAAAAAAAATTCCAGGCCCCGGTATTCAGGCCTGGACGTGAACAGAGTCTTCTGCGCAAACTGAACACGGCCAACCAGGGGCCGCTTGACGAGCGGCAACTGCGGGCCATTTACCGGGAAATTTTCTCCGTCTCCAGGGATTTGCAGCGCCAGCCCAACATTGCCTACCTGGGGCCGGAGGGAACTTTTTCCCATGTCGCCTGCCTGGAATATTTCGGTGAATCAAGTTGCCTCCTCCCCAAGGAATCCTTCGGGGATATTTTTAAGGCGGTAGAAATGCGCCTCTGTGATTTGGGGGTTATCCCCCTGGAAAATTCGCTGCACGGCGCCGTGGGGCAATGCCTGGATCTCTTTGCCACCCATGAAGTCTATGTGCAGGCCGAATGGATCAGCCGCGCACGCCTAAGTCTCATCTCCCGTGAAAGCTCGCTGGCTTCCATTAAAGTGGTTTATTCCCCCGCCCAGCCTTTTGGGCAATGCACGCGCTGGCTGCGCGAAAATCTACCCGGAGCGGATCAGGTATTGGTAGGTAGCAACGCCGCCGCCATGCGGCGGGTAACAGACGAAACCAACAGCGCGGCCATAGGACATGCCGGCCTGGCTGAATGCCTGGAACTGCGCGTACTGGCCGCAAACCTGGAGGATTCCCCCGATAGCTGGACGCGCTTTTTCGCCATTAGCCCGGAGCCTGGCCCCTTGGCTGAAGCCGACAAATCTTCCATTGTTTTCACCCTGGGCAACCGCCCCGGAGCCTTGTCGGCGGTGCTGGCCGTTTTCGCCGGATCCGGCATAAACATAAGCAAGCTGGAATCCAGACCTTTACGCGGCGAACGCTGGCATTACATCTTTTTTACGGACCTGGATTGCAATATCCTCGCCCCTGAGCATCAAGCCGCCCTGGAACAGGTTCGGGGATACTGCGACAGCCTGAAGGTCATCGGCGCTTATACAGAGGGCAAACATGTCCGCGCCGTATGAATTCCGGCATTTGGCGGTAGTCGGCAACCGCGGCAAAATGGGGGCCATGCTCGCTTCCCGCCTCTCCCTGTCCGGCTACCGGGTAACCGGGGTATCCAGGACGGCCCGCCCGGACGGCTCCAAGGGGCTGGACCCGCAATCCCTGGAAGAGGCCCTGGACGGAGCTTCCCTGGTTCTGCTCTGCGTTCCGGCGGCGGCTCTGCCGGAAACCCTGGGGGCGGTCGTCCCCTTGCTCACTCAAGAGCAAATCCTTATGGACATCGCCTCGGTCAAGAGCGAACCCATGCGGCTCATGGAAGAAAGTTTTTCCGGCGCGGTCATCGGCAGCCACCCGCTCTTCGGACCTTGTTCGGAGCCATCGGACTTGCGCGTGGCCCTGGTACGCGGCCGAAGGGCAGAACAAACGCAATGCCGCGCGGCGGAGGAGCTTTTTGGCGGCATGGGCTGCTCCACCTTCTGGTCCAGCGCGGAAGAACACGATTTGGGGACCGGACTGACCCAATCCCTAAACTTCGCGCTCAGCGCGGCCTTTTTAACCACCCTGGCCCGCCTGGGAGACCGGCGTTTTCTCACCCCCTCCTGTAGCCGGCACCTGGAGGCCGCCAAAAGAAGCCTGACGGAAAACGCGGACATGTTCTGCGAATTTACGGCCATGAATCCATATTTCTCCGACATTCTTGAACATTATAAAAAAATTCTGCATGAGGCCGCGTCTTTTTCCCAGGCAGGCGAGCCGGACGGGCTGAACATACTGGCCCGCGAGGCCGCGACCTGGTATGCCGAGTGACGAAATACATGCAATACATCGTACGTCCCTCCAGCATCAGCGGCAGTTTGACCGTACCCGCATCCAAATCGCATAGCCTGCGGGCCATCCTTCTGGCCTCCCTGGCCAACGGCATAAGCCGCATCCGTGCCCCGCTGCCCTCCCCGGATACCTTGGCCATGATCCGGGCCTGTAGCGCCCTGGGAACGGAAATCCTTGAAAAAGGACCGGATTTGGAGGTGCACGGACTTGGCGGCCGGCCCAAGGTTCCGGATCAGGTGATCGATGTTGGCAATTCCGGCCAGGTCCTGCGTTTTGTGGCGGCTCTGGCCGCGCTTTTGCCACAGTACACGATTTTTACCGGCGATGACTCCATACGATCCATCCGGCCGGCACAACCCCTGCTGGATGCCCTTGCCGGTTTGGGCGCCTTTGCCGTGTCCAGCAAGGGGGACGGGCATGCTCCGATCATCGTGCGCGGTCCCGCAAAGGCCGGAAGCACACGCTTGGACGGGGCGGATTCACAGCCGGTGTCCGCCATGCTTTTCCTGGCCTCTTTTCTGGAAGGCGAGACCACCATCCTGGTTGACAACCCCGGAGAACAACCCTGGATCGATCTCACCCTGTACTGGCTGGAACGCCTTGGGATATCCTGCCGGCATGATAATTACCGCGAATATGCGGTGCGCGGTCCGGCCGGCTATCCCGGCTTTGATTATACCGTCCCTGGGGATTGGAGTTCCGCCGCCTTTCCCTTGGCTGCGGCCCTGATCCAGAATCGGCCCCTGGAACTGCGAAACCTGGATTTCCGTGATCCCCAGGGCGATAAGGCCATCCTGGATATCCTGCGTGATATGGGCGCGAATCTTATCGCGCACGAAGAGGAAAAACGCCTGGAAGCGCGTCCTCATAACGGCTTGCACGGCCTGGAAGCCGATCTGAACCATATTGTTGACGCCGTACCCGTACTGGCAACCCTAGCCTGTTTCGCCCAAAGTCCAAGCCTGTTCCGGGGGGTGGGGATCGCCAGGCATAAAGAATGTGACCGTCTGCGGGCCATTGCCTGCGAATTGGGCAAGATGGGCGGCTTGGTGGAGGAATTGCCCGATGGCCTGCGGATCACCCCTGCCAGGCTGCATGGCGCTATCACAGAGAGCTGGCGGGATCATCGCATCGCCATGTCCATAGCGGTGGCGGCTTTGAGCTGCGGTGAAACCGTAATTCGGGACAGCGCCTGCGTGGTCAAGAGTTTTCCGGATTTTGCCCGGGCCATGTCCGCTTTAGGCGCACGCATTGAAGAGAGCGGTTTTTCATGAATATAATTTTGCTGGGCTTCAAGGCCAGCGGTAAAAGCACCCTGGGCCGCGCCTTGGCCCGGATTTTAGGCCGGAATTTTCTGGATACGGATATTCTGACCGAAGACTTGCACGCAACGGAACACCCTGGAAAACGCCTTAATTGCCGAAACATCAGCCGCGTCCACGGAATGAAAGCTCTGCGCGATCTTGAGACCAGGGCCATTCAGGGTTTGCGTTCCGCCGCCTTCAAAGGCGACGAGATCATCGCCACCGGCGGCGGCATTATCCTGCGGGAAGAAAATATGAAAATTTTGAATTCTATGGGACCGCGCGTGTTTTTGGACACTTCCCTGCCCCTGCTGGAAGAACGGCTGCGCGGACATGATTCTCCGCTCTTTGCCGAAAAAAATGTGACGGAACTGCACCGGGAACGCTACCCTCTTTATATGCGTTTTTCAGATTTGCGTTTGCCCATTGCCCGGAACCTGCCGCCTGAAGAGTTATCCGGGCAGCTAATTGAACTGTTACAGGAGGCGGGTTATGTCCAGTAACTCTTTTGGCCTCTTTTTCCGTTATACCAGTTGGGGAGAGTCCCACGGACAGGCCGTTGGGGTGATAGTGGACGGCTGCCCAGCCGGAATTCCCCTGGACGAGGAAATGCTGAACGAGGCCTTGGCCCGGCGCGCGCCAGGGCAAAATTTCTTTACCTCTCCCCGGCGGGAAGGAGATCAAGGGCGGCTCCTTTCCGGCGTATTTGAAGGACGCACTACCGGATCCCCCATCAGCATCCTGATCGCCAACCACGATGCCCGATCCTCGGCCTATGAGGCCATTGCCTCCCTGCTGCGTCCAGGTCACGCCAATTTTACCTATCTCGCCAAGTACGGCTGTTTTGACTACCGGGGAGGCGGGCGGGCCTCGGCCAGGGAAACCGTGGCCAGGGTGGCCGCCGGAGTGGTGGCCCGGCAATTTGCAGTAAAAACCGGGATACGGGTTCTGGCTTACCTGGGAGAATTGGGCACCAGCCAGGCCGCTCCGGCGGAAGATCTGGAAACCGCGGCGGCCTATGCCCTCCAAAGTCCTGTACATGCCCCGGATGCGTCTTCCGAAACCGCGTTCATGGAAGAATTACGCCTGGTCATGGAGGAAAAGGATTCCACGGGCGGGGTGGCCCATTTTCACATACTGAACGCGCCCGTTGGCCTGGGTGACCCGGTATATGAAAAATTTCACGCCCGGCTGGCCTATGCCCTAATGAGCATTCCGGCCAGCAAGGGTTTCGAGATCGGCGCTGGCTTCGCAGCCGCCGCCGGGCGCGGCTCCCGTCTGAATGATTCTTTTGGACTACGCGAAGGCGTAGTTGTGCCGGCTGGCAACAACGCCGGCGGCGTTCTTGGCGGCATCACCACCGGCGAAACGATTTACGGACGGGTGGCCTTCAAACCGGCTTCCAGTATCGGCCTGCCGCAAAATACTTTAGATTTGCAGGGCAAACCGGCCACCTTCCAATTGCCCGATGGATCCCGCCATGATCCCTGTGTGGCCGTCAGGGCTGTGCCGGTGGTGGAGGCCATGTGCTGGCTGGTTCTGGCCGATGCCTTGCTCATGCAAAGAGCTGTTGCCTCGCAAAACCCCCGTCCGGCCGCCGCTTTGCCTTTTGCAGGCGATTGGTTATAAAAAAAAATAAAAAGCAACCAAGGAGCAGGCAATGTCTTATACATGGGATTCGAATCTGGAAACAGGAAATACGGCTATTGACAACCAGCATAAGCAACTTTTCGCCGCGGTGAATGCTTTGTACGACGCGCATAGGGAAGGCAAAGGCCAGGCGGAGGTGGAAAAAACCATGGATTTTCTGCTGGCTTATACCATCAAGCACTTCGCGGACGAGGAAAAACTTCAGGAAAAATATCTGTATCCGGGATTTCTGACCCATAGGCAGACCCACATGGATTTCAAAGCCACGGCCAGCCGGCTGGCGCGGGAAATGTCCGAAGTCGGGCCGTCGGATGAATTTATCGGCCGGGTTTATGCGCTTATCGGCGATTGGCTGGTCAACCATATCAAGGGTGATGACTTCGGAATGGCGGCCTTTGTGCAAAACAAGGAAAAAGAAGCCTCCGGCAAGTAAGCGCAGTTCTATTTACAGGCATGATGCCTTTGTCTGATACGGATCCGCCTCTACGGGCCTGCCGCCTTTGCGGGCGTTCCTGCCGGGCCTGCCGCCAGGATTCCGGCGTGGGATACTGTGGAGCGGGGTCCGATGTAGTCTTGTCTTCGGCCTTGATCCACCACGGTGAAGAACCGCCCATTTCCGGCCAGGGCTTATCCGGTTCCAGGCGCGGTTCGGGAACAATTTTTTTTGCCCGCTGCCCCCTGCACTGCGTATTTTGCCAAAACTGGCAAATTTCCCAAGCTGTTCCTCCGGCCGGAACAAAAAACCCGGCCGGCTCCTCCGTTTCTCACCTGGAAATCTCTCCTGAGGAACTATCCGGAATTATGCTGAATCTGGAGGCGCGTGGGGCGCTGAACATCAACCTGGTTTCCCCCACGCCCTATGTACCACAGATCGCCCTGGCCTTGCGCCATGCCAAGATTGCCGGACTGCGCCTGCCCATCGTGTATAACAGCGGAGGGTATGATTCGCTGGAGGCCCTACGGCTGCTGGACGGACTCATTGACATATATCTGCCGGACGCCAAGCTGGCCCCGGAAAGCGAAACCTCGTCCACGAAAGATGACCCACTAACAGCGCGCCTTTTGGGCGCTTCCAATTATGTGCGGGTCAACCGTCCGGCCCTTTTGGAAATGTTCCGGCAATGCGGGCATTTGCGTCTGGATGAACGGGGAGTGGCCTATAAGGGGCTGCTTATTCGCCACTTGGTGTTGCCGGGCAACCTGGCCCGCACCAGGCAGATGATCCCCTGGCTGGCCGAAAACTTTGGCCAGGATTTATGCCTCAGCCTTATGGCTCAGTACCAGCCCATGTACCTGGTACACAACCGCCCGAAGGACTTCAGGGATTTGCCGGATCTGAGCCGGCCCCTGCGGGAGAAAGAATACGATGAGGCCGTGGATTTGGCCCTGGAACACGGACTTGCCCGGACCTTTATCCAGGAATTGTCCTCAGCCGTGGAATACCTGCCGGATTTCACCCGCCGGAAAGTTTTCTAACCCGTCATATTAAGGCTGAACCCAAGCCAAATTGTCAACGGTTTAATCTTGGATTATAGGGTAGTCTATGCGCTTGAAAAGAGAAATCCACGTCACCCGCCCCTGGCTGCCGCCCAAGGAAGATTTTTTGCGTTACGTGGATGAAATTTACGCCAGCCGCCGGCTGACCAACCGGGGACCGCTGCACGACAAACTGGAACGCAGGCTGGGGGAGCGGCTGGAAACCGAAAAACTACTGCTCACGGCCAACGCCACCTTGGGGCTGCTCCTGGCCCTGCATGCCCTGGACATCAAAGAAGGCGAGGTCATCACCACCCCTTTTTCCTACGCGGCCACGGTGAATGCAATTTTGTGGGGACGCTGCCTTCCGGTGTTCGCGGATATCCGGGCCGATAATCTGAATCTGGACCCGGACAGGGTGGAACAGGCCATCACCAGGCGCACCAAGGCCATCTTGCCGGTGCATATCTATGGCATCCCCTGCGCTATGGAATCTATCCAGTACCTTGCCGACAAGCACGGCCTGAAAGTCATCTATGACGCGGCCCAGGCCTTTGGGGTGAAGTTGGGGGGCAAGTCCCTGCTGGTCCACGGCGATGTGAGCGTTTGTTCCCTGCATGCCACCAAGCTTTTTAATACGGCGGAAGGCGGGCTGCTCCTGGTCCGGAATCCGCAGATACACCAGAGACTGGAACTGCTGCGCCGCTTCGGCCATAATTATGACGATTACCAGGAGCCGGGGATCAATGCCAAACTCTCCGAGCCTCTCGCCGCCCTGGGGCTGGCAGGACTGGATCACCTGGAAGAAATCATCGCGTCCAGGCGAGAGCTAACCGCCTGCTATGATCAACGGCTGGCAGGTCTGCTCCGGCGTCCTTCTATGCCTGCGGATTTGGAATATAATTATGCTTACTACCCGGTGCTGTTCAAGGATGAAGAACAGCTCCTGCGCGTTTTCCAAGCCCTGGCCGGCATCGGGGTTTACCCCAGGCGCTACTTTTTTCCTTCGCTAAACACCTTGCCCTACCTGAACGGAGCCGCCCCTTGTCCGGTGTCGGAACGGTCCGCCCGCGTGGCGGCCTGTCTGCCTCTTTTCCCCGGATTGCTGGAAGAGGAAATAGAAGAAATCTGCCGGGTGATTAAAGAGCGGCTCTGAAACAGGCCCCGGAGAAGCGCGTGTCCCCGAAACTGACCATACTCTGCCTTGCTTTCAACCAGGCCGCCTTCTTGCCGCAGGCCCTGGAAGGCTTTGTCAGCCAGAAGACCAACTTCCCCTACGAGGCGATCGTCGCCGATGACTGCTCCACCGACGGCAGCGCGGAAATTATCCTTGAATACGCCCGCAAGCATCCGCGGATCATCAGGCCGGTGCTGCGCGGGCGCAACTTGGGCATCCAGAGGAATCTTACTGAAGCCTTCAGCCTTGCCCAATCGGAATACGTGGCCCTGTGCGAGGGGGATGATTACTGGACTGACCAGGAAAAATTGCAATCACAGGTGGATCACCTGGAGGCTCACCCTGAAGACGCTCTTTGCTTTCATTACACCACCTTGAAATACGAGGACGGCGTCCGGGATGGAGAGAGCGCGATATATCCGGCGATCCTCCCGCATCAGCCACCTTTGTTTCTGGAAGATCTCCTGCCGGGCAATTTCATGCACACGGCCTCGGTGGTCTACCGCTGGCGCTTTCGGGGAGAGAAGCTACGGGAGGCGCTCCCCCCGGACATCCTGCCTCTGGACTGGTTTTTGCATTTGCTGCATGCCGAACGCGGGAGCATCGGATTTATTCCCAGGAACATGGCGGTTTACCGC
>WRHT01000018.1 GCA_009783115.1 Desulfovibrionaceae bacterium
TGGCGGGCCTCATGGCCGGGGTGCGGCCTGGCGGACAAAGCCTGTCCATCCCCCTGGCCGTGGACAGCGGTTGGGGCAGAACCTGGAGCGAAGCGCATTAGAAATGGACTAAACCAGTAAACCCAGCAGATCTTCGACGCTTTCGCGCCGGCGGATCAGGGTCACGGTCCCGTCCGGATGGATGAGGATCTCCGCCGGACGGAGGCGCTGGTTATAAGGCGAAGCCATAGAGTAGCCGTAAGCTCCGGCGTCCAGCAGGGCCAGGACATCCCCCTGGCGGATGGGCGGCAGAAGATAATCGCGGTGCAGGATATCGCCGCTTTCGCAGATATTGCCCACAATGCTCTGGGGCAATTCCGCCGGCTCTTCGGAGACCGCGCCGGGCACTCCGGCCGCGCCGCCGGGGCGGTAGATCTCCACCTCGTGGAAAGCTCCGTAAAGCATGGGCCGGGACAGGATGTTGAAGCCGATATCCGTGCAGACAAAACGGGCCGGGTCGTTGTTTTTTACGGCCATAACCGTGCCCAGGACCAGCCCGGCCTCGGCCGCTACATAGCGCCCCGGCTCAATGATGAAGAGGCCGGTGAAGCCCTCGCGTTCGGCCCAGAGGCCCAGAAGCTCGGCGCAGGCCCTTCCCAGGGAAACGAGATCCAGACGCGCTTCCCCGGCATACTTGCGGTACGGGATGCCGAAGCCGCCGCCGAAATCAAGATATTTCAGACCGCCCATTCCCCTGGCCAATTCCAGGAGCCGTCCGGCGGCCTCCAGGAAAGCGCCCGGCTCCATGAACAGCGAGCCCACATGCTGATTCAGGCCGGCCAGTTTAAGGCTATGCCGGGCGCAAATCTCCCTGACGTGCGGCAAATCCTCAGGATTTACCCCGAACTTGGTTTCCCGGCCGGCGGTGACCACTTTCTGGTGATGCCCCGCGCCGATGCCAGGATTCATGCGGACCATCACCTCGGATCCAGGCGCGGCCAAACCGAATTCTTCCAGTTGGGCCAAAGAATCTACGCTGACGATGCGGCTGGAGGAAGAGGCCAGGGCCAGTTCTTCCCGGCTGACATTGTTGCAGACGTAGAAAATTTCCTCACGGTTGAAACCGGCCGCCCGGTGCATGGCCAGTTCCCCCGGACTCATGGCGTCCACCCACAGCCCCTCGGAACGGATGATCTTCAGGATCTGTGGGTTGGCGTTGGCCTTGGCCGAATAGCACACCCTGGCCGCTGGCAAAGGGATGAGGCCGCGCATTTCCCGGCAACGGAGGCGCAGCATCTCTTCATTGTAAACATACAGCGGGCTGCCGTACTCGCGCAGCAGTCCGCAAGGATCCAACCCGGCATAAAAATTGACTCCCTGGGTATAGGCGGAACGCGGATGTGACATTTATGGGGCTCCTGCGGCAATTTGTCCGTATTCATACCCGAATAACGCGCTTTCAACAAGAACCGCCTTTCCCGCTCCCCAGCCACGGAACCGTGGCGGTTAAACCTTTTAAGGACTGTAAAAAAACGCGCCGATAAGCGAACTGTAAACCGAGAAAAAATTATGCCCGGCGCGAAAAAAACTATTGACAAAATACGGGCAAAGCATAGATTTTTTCAGCTTTTACAGCCTGTCAACGCAGGAGAATACTTCATGTCTCAAAAAAAAGTGGAACGCCGTAAAGAACTGGATCGTAAGCGCCATCGCCGCGCCGAACGCTTGAAGGCGCGTATTCGCGAGGCCAAGGCCGCCAAAAAATCCTGAGAGAATACCATGCCCATCTACGAATATCGTTGCCCGGAATGCCACCAAGTCTTCGAAGAATGGACCAAGGTGGTGGATGATATGGAAGCCCCGCTCTGCCCGGTGTGCGATGCCCCGGCGGAGCGCATTATCTCCAACAGCACTTTCGTGCTCAAAGGCGGCGGATGGTACGCCACCGATTATGGACAGAAAGGCAAGGAGGCAGCCGCTGAATCCTCCGCCGAGCAAGCCGCCGCGCCCTTACCGCCGGCGCCTCCTACTCCCGCCGCCCAGCCTCCCCAAGCCGGAGCGGATGATTAAGCCGCCCGCGCCGGAGCGGGCCACTCCATGATTGAACGCTACACCCGTCCGGAAATGGGCGCTTTGTGGACAGATCAACGCCGGCTGGATCTCTGGCTGGAAGTGGAGCTGGCTATCTGCGAGGCCTGGGGTGAACTGGGGAAGATCCCCGCCGATGCCTTGGAGCGCATCCGCCGCTCCGCGAAAATAAATGCCAGCCGGGTGAAGGAAATCGAGTCCCGCACCAAGCATGACCTGATCGCCTTTCTTGCCGCCCTGGAAGAAAACCTCGGCCCGGACGCCCGCTTCATCCATATAGGCTGCACCTCCTCCGACATTGTGGATACCGCCGGCTCCCTCCTGCTGACCAAGGCCGGGGTCCTCATCCTGCAAGGCATGGACGGCCTGCTGGCCACCATGAAAAAACTGGCCCGGCGTTACCAGGGCTGTATGTGCATGGGGCGCACCCACGGCGTGCACGCCGAACCCACCAGCTTCGGCCTGAAGCTGGCCGGTTTTTACTCTGAATTTAGCCGCCATCGAGCCCGTTTCGCGGAAGCCCTGGAAAACGTACGCTACGGCAAAATTTCCGGGGCAGTAGGCACTTACGCCACCCTGGACCCCCAAGTGGAAGAGCTGGCCCTGTCCAGGCTCCATCTTAAGGTGGACCCGGTTTCCACCCAGATCCTCCAAAGGGATCGCCAGGCCCATTTCTGCGCCGCCTTGGCCCTGTTCGGCGGAGGTGTGGAGCGAATCTGCCTGGAACTGCGGCATCTTCAACGCACCGAGGTGCTGGAGGCGGAAGAATATTTCACCGACGGGCAGAAAGGCTCCTCCTCCATGCCGCATAAAAAGAACCCCATTTCGGCGGAAAACCTCTGCGGCCTGTCCCGCCTCCTGCGCGGCAACGCCCTGGCCGCCATGGAAGACACGGCCCTCTGGCATGAGCGCGACATCAGCCATTCCCCGGTGGAACGGGTGATCCTGCCTGATTCCACCATCCTGGCCGACTACATGGCCTCGCGGCTGACAGATCTGCTGGAAGGGCTCCGGGTATTTCCGGAAAATATGGCGCGCAACCTGCATGCCTCTTACGGGCTCTTTGTCTCCCAACGGGCGCTCCTGACCCTGGTGGAAAAAACGGACATGCCCAGGCAGGAAGCCTATGAACTGGTGCAGGCCTGCGCCATGCAAAGCTGGGAAGAGAAACGCCCCTTCCGGGATATTCTCCTGTCCAGTAAGGAAATAACCCGGCGGCTGGACCGCGGCTCCCTGGACGCCCTTTTTGACCTTAATTACTACCTGCGTCATGAAGAAAAAATCTTCCGACGGATTTTCGAGGATTAAACGCATGGACAGCCTCAGCATGAAAAAACGCCTGGCTCTGCTGCTCATGGAAAAATCCTACCTGGAAGGCGATTTTACCTTGAGTTCCGGCATGAAAAGCGATTATTACTTTGACTGCCGCCAGACCTCCCTGCATCCCGAAGGGGCCTGGCTCATAGGGAAACTGCTGGCGGAGATGGCCAAGCCTCTGGCTCCGGACGGGGTGAGCGGCATGACCATGGGGGCGGACCCGCTGATCACCGCGGTTTCCCTGGCGGCCAGGGAAGAAGGCCTCTCCTGGCCGGGGCTGATCGTGCGCAAGGAAGTCAAAAAACACGGCACGGCGGGCGCCCTGGAAGGCTTGGGAAATTTCCGCCCCGGCCAGTCGGTGGTCATGCTGGAAGATGTTGTCAGCACGGGCGGGTCTGTGATAAAAGGTTGTGAGCATATCCGCGATGCCGGACTTGCGGTGCGCGAGGTTTGCTGTGTGCTGGACCGTGAGCAGGGAGGCCGGGAGGCCTTGCGCGGAATAGGTTGTGGTCTGCTCGCCATTTTTACCCGCCAGGAACTGCTCAATCTGGCGCGATAACCGGCCTATCCGGGGATCTGAGCAAGGCATGTTCGCAACAAAAAGCAAAATTATTTTTCTCATGGCCCTCCTGCTCTTGCCGTGCCGGGGGCCGGCCGCATTCGCCGCCGCCGGCGATTCCGTGATCAACGGCTGGCAGGCGGAGATCGCCGACTATGCTCATGCCCCGTCCTTTCTGCTGGCCGTGGACAAAAAAGAACAATTGCTCAGGATTTACGAGCGCCGCAGCCCCCTGGTCCAGGCCGCGGAATTTATCTGCACCACCGGACAGAACGAAGGCGACAAACTGGTCCGGGGGGACATGAAAACCCCTGAAGGCATTTACTTTGTGGTTTCACACATCAATTCCGGACTGGATTACGCTTTGTACGGCAACGAAGCCTATCCCCTGAATTACCCCAACCCGGTGGATCGTCTGCGCCGCAAAAGCGGCAGCGGCATCTGGCTCCACGGCAAGGGAGTGCCGCTGATCCCCCTGGACAGCAACGGTTGTGTGGGTATGCGCAATCAAGACCTGGCGACTTTTGAGCCCGTACATTTCATCGGCCAGCCGGTGGCCCTGGCCCTGCAAATAACCGCCCCGCGGGAAAAAAACAGCGACAAAGAGGCCGCGGCTCTGGAACTGGCCTCCCTGGTCGGAGACTGGATCTCGGCCTGGAGCGACAAATCAGAACGCTTTTTTGATTTTTACGACCAAGAGGCCTACAGCCTGGCCCAAGGACAGCCTTTCAGCCGCTTCAAGGCCCACAAACTGGCGCTGTTCGGCTCCCTGCCCTGGATTAAAACCACAGCCAAGGATTTGCAAATCCTGGAAGGCCCCGGTTACTGGGTCACCTGGTTCAACCAGGACTACGCGACAACCGGCCTTCAGAGCCGCGGCACCCGCCGCCTGTACTGGCAGAAAGATGCAGGGGGCAGGATGCGCATTGTGGGCATGGAATGGATCAAAGACCTTCGCAGCCCCTTCATTTATGCCGATGCCGGTTATCAGACGCCAACCGCCATCCTGAGCGACGCGGCCCAGCCCTCTCCGCTGCCTGCGGCCCCGCTTCCCCAAAGCGAACCATCCGCGTCCGCGCCCCAGACCATCCTAATAGAAACAGCCGCGGTTCCCTCCCCCACCGCGCCTTCCCAGCCTGTCCTCAACTCCGGAGTTCTGGAGTTGATCCAGGAGTGGCATGAGGCTTGGCAGAACCGGGATTTGCCGATCTATCTCGCCTGCTACGCGGAAAACGCCGTACAGGACGAACGCCGCGGCGTTCAGGCCATCATGGAACACAAGCGCAGAATTTGGGCCAAAACCGGCGAACTCCGGATCGAACTGCGGGATATCGTCCTGGAAGCCAGCGATTACGGCCCGCGCGTGAGGATGCGCCAGGATTACCGGGATAGCAAGGGTTACGCGGATCAGGGCGAAAAAATCCTTTACCTGGAATTTGAGCATATCTGGCGCATAACCCGCGAAGAATGGACCCCGTTAAGGTAAGAAACATGCAGCCCCCCAGCGTAAAACCCACTTACAGCATCATCCTGATGCGCGACGATTTGGGAGTGAGCGCCTTTCGCCTGCACAGCTTCTGGATCAAGCTGTTTATCTTCCTGCTGGTGCTCCTTATCGCCGCCGGCGCGCTGGGAGCCTATGGCACTTTTTATTATAAAAACCGTTATGAAGCCACGGCTTCCGAACGGCGCGACCTGCAACGCGCCCTGGGCGAAAACAAAATCAAGCTGGAAAGCCTTATAAATGAAGGGCTGGTAGGGCGCTTCACCGGAGGCGACCCCGGCCAAAGCCGGACACAGGCCGCGAACCTGTCGACACCCTATATTAGTGCACCCACTATCGTGCCCAGCCAGAGCGACCTGGCCGTGCTCCTGCGGCAGATCGGACCGATGCGCGCCGCCGGAACGGAAAACGATCAGGAAGAAGACACGCTCATGGAACAACACCCGGTGCGCGTGAGCAATCTCAAAACCGTCTTTGAGGGGGACGACCGCATGCGGGTCACTTACGACCTACATAACCAACAACCCGGACTGACCCTGATCGGGCGGTGCGGCCTAGCCCTGATCACCCGCGAGGGCGCGGTCATCGACATCACCGCCGGCGCACGCGGGGTGCTCACCTTCCAGATCGCCCGCTACCGCAAAATGGATATCCTCTCCCGCATCCCGCCCCAGGTAAAAAGGGAAAGCATCTCCAAGATCCAGATCTCCGCCCAGGTCAACGACCTGCCGCCTTATCATAAACAGTTCGCCTTCTTCTCGGAATAGCCCTCCGGAGCTTACTCCGCCCGCACCAATGCAGATGAAAGATTGACAGACTACAGGATTTCTTTTATAAAATTTTTTATATACCTCCTTCCAGCCGGAATGGTGGAATTGGTAGACGCAGCGGACTCAAAATCCGCCGGGGGCAACCCTGTGAGAGTTCAAGTCTCTCTTCCGGCACCAGTTTACTTCTATTACAGAAAAATGATGGCCAAAACCACTACCCCGTCAACATGTCCGGGACACTTTCGGGGTACACAAGGAGTGACACGCGTGAGCATCATCAAGGCAAGCAAAATCGGCACCGCCGTTTGTCTTTTGTGTTTGGGCATACTTATCGCCTGCGCGGTTCTGGCCATCTCCGGAATCTCCAACATGGAAAAAGCCAACCATAAACGCTTTGAGTCCACCCTCCTCGCCCAGGAGGTCCGGGCGACTTCTTCAGGGCTTACCGCCAATGCAAGGGCCTATGTCAGCACCGCAGACAAGGTGTATGAAGATGCCTACTGGAACCTGGTCAAAATCCGCTCAGGCGAAATGAGCAGGCCGGCGGATGCGGCGGTCGCTCCCGGCGTCACCGTTCCCATGGGCACCCTGCTGATCAATGCCGGCTTTACTAAAGAAGAGCTGGCCCTGCTGGAAGAATCCGTTAAGATCTCCAGCGACCTGGTATTGCTGGAAGATGAGGCCATGAACGCGGTAAAAGGGCTATTCCAGGACAATTCGGGGAAGTACACCGTAAAAAAGGCTCCAGACCCGGAACTGGCCCGGCGCCTGATGTTCGGTAAAGATTATGACGCTACCGTGCGCCGCATCATGGAACCAAGCTATAAATTTGACTCCCTGGTCACCAGGCGGATCAACGCGGAGAGCGCGGCGGTGAAACATTCGCTGGATCAGGCCATTGTGGCCTTGTGCGTGGCCGTGGCGATAATGGCCGTCTTGCTGCTGGTCGGAATATCCATGCTGCTGCGCAAGGTAATGGTCCCCATCCGCGCCAGCACCGCTTATGCCCAGGCCGTGGCCGAAGGGAACCTGGATGCGCCCAGTCCACGCTTTGACACCGCGACAAGCAACGAAATCGGCACCATGATTTCCTCCATGAAAAAAATGGTCGCCAACCTCAAGGAACGCATCCTCCATGCCGAGGGAATGACCGCCATGGCTGAAGAGCACGGACGCAAGGCGGACACGGCCACACAGGACGCCCTGGAAGCGAAAAACCGGGCCGAAAGCGGACAGCAAACCCTCCTGACCATCGCCGGCACGGTTGACGAAATGGCCCACCGTCTGTTCAGCGCCACGGAAAGTCTGGCTACCCAGGTCCAGAACTCGGAACGCAGCGCCGAACAGCAGCAGGGAGGCGTCGCCTCTTCGCTTGCCTCCATGGAGCAAATGAACGACGCTGTGCTGGAAATAGCCAGGAACACAGGAGTGGCCGCGGAAGAGGCGGATAAAACCAAGGTCCTGGCGGCCAACGGCGAATCGGTCATGCGGCAGTCCGTGGATTCGATCAACACGGTACAGCAGGATACCCACGAACTGAAAGAACGCATGAATGAGCTGGGCAAACAGGCCGAAGCCATCGGCGCGGTCATGGTGGTGATCTCCGATATCGCCGATCAAACAAACCTGCTGGCCCTGAACGCGGCCATAGAAGCCGCCAGGGCCGGAGAGGCCGGGCGCGGTTTTGCCGTGGTCGCCGACGAAGTGCGCAAACTCGCTGAAAAGACCATGGGCGCAACTACTGAAGTAGGGCAGGCCATCAAAAGCATCCAAAACGGAGCGCGCTCAAGCATCGCCACCGTGGAACACACCGCCGGCGGTCTGGACAAGGCCACGGAACTGGTTGGCAAATCCGGGGACGCGCTCATGGACATCATCCAGGGCATCTCCCAGACCGCCTCCCGGATAAGCGGCATCGCCACCGCTGCCGAGGAGCAATCCTCCACCAGCGAACAGATCATCAAAACCCTGCAAGATATAAACCAGCAGGCCGAGCGCACTACCAGCGCCATGCTCCATGCCTCGCGGTCGATCGACGAGATCATCGACCTCTCCCGGGATCTGCAAACCAATGTGGAGAAGCTGCACGCCCGCCAATAACGGGACAAAACCGCGCCACATGGATGTCAGGGACGCCGGAACCAGTTTTTACTAAAAATTCAGATGCACGCCCAGACCCAAGCCTCCGGATGGCGGAGCCCAAGGAAAAAAATCCGGGGCCAGACGTCCGGGCGGGGCCGGAGTCCGCTCATATTCGCGCACGAACATGGAGGTGAGCAGCCCGGAAATAGCTATGCTCCCGGCCACATCCACCCAGTCGTGCTTATCCGCGTAAATCCTGGTATAGGCGGTGAAAGAGGCCAGGGCGTACGGCACGACGGCCTGCCGGAAGCCATAGCGTTTATGAATGAAAAAAGCCGGGGCAAAGGCCTTGGAGGTATGCAGACTTGGAAAGGAGTCCTGGGCGTCGCCGGGCTGCCAGTCCGGCCTCTTGCGGTTGGTCATAACCTTGAGCTTGTTGGTTGAGACCCTGACGGCGGTGTAGCTTAGCCCAAGCTGGGCCGCCCCCTCCAGGCCTCCTTCATAAATGACGGTCCAGGCAACGGCGCAACGCATCATGTAACTCGATATATCATCGCCCCATTCCACCCTGTCCCTGCCCCAGGCCGGCTGCGCCAGCGCCAGCGCCAACAACAGGCTCAAGACTTTCATGCCGCCGGACATACCCAGCCTCCCAGAAATTTCAAGGGTAATCCATACCCCAAATCTTGAAAGCGCGCCAGCATTACCTTCAACGGCTATTTACTTGCCCCCGCAAGTTTACTACAAAAATATAGCCCCGCGGCGCTCCGGCACGTTTCTTGTCCGCCGTAAACCTTACAACCCAAGGAAACGCCATGTGCAAACGCATCCTGCTTGCCCTGCTGGCTCTCGGCCTCTTCGCCGCCCCGGCCCTGGCGGCCCAGAAAAGCTATATCAACGGCATTGACGCCAACTATCCCCCCCATGCCTATGTGGAGGCCGGCCAGCCCACCGGCTTTGACGTGGAGGCCCTGAACTGGATCGCTAAAAAAATGGATTTTGAGATCAAACATGTGCCCATGGATTGGGACACCATCGTGGCCAGCCTCCTGGCCAAAAAGATTGACATGGTCTGCTCCGGCATGAGCATTACCCAGGAACGCCAGGCCAGGGTCAACTTCAGCGAACCTTATTTTTCCGTGCGCAAGGTGCTGGTGGTGCGCGACGACAGCAAGCTGACCAGGGATCAAATTTTACAGGACAACAAGAAACTCGGCGTCCAGCGCGGCACCAACGAGGCCGAAACCCTGGAAAACAGCAAAGCCCCCAATAGCTGGAACTATACCCTCACCTATTATGATTCCGCCCCCCTGGCCGTTGAAGATCTGATCAACGGACGTGTGGACGCCGCCGCCATGGACTCGGCCCCGGCCAATGACGCCATCAAAAGAGGAAAAAAACCGGTGCGCGTCGTCGGCGAGTTCGCCGATCCCGATGACTTCGGCGTGGCCATACGTAAAGAAGATGCCGAACTGCTCAAGATGATCAACGAAGGCTTCAAGCTGCTCACGCAAGACCCCTTCTGGCAGGAACTCCAGGAAAAATACGACAGCCTCCAGTAATATAAAACCGCTCTGCCGCCCCGGTTCCCTGTGATGGAATTTCAGGGCGGCAGACCTAAAAATCTTATTTTACCGATGTGGGAATACCTTTCCTCCCTGGCCGGTGAACTGCCGTATATCCTCCAGGGATCGCTGACGACCTTGTTGGTGGTATTTTTCGCCCTGGGCCTGGGGTTCATTTTCGGGCTTCCCCTGGCCTTGGGGCAGATTTATGGCCCCCTGGCCCTGAACCGCCTGGTACGGATCTATGTCTGGTTTTTCCGGGGCACCCCCGTCCTGGTGTTGCTTTATCTCTTTTATTTCGGGCTGTTTATCGCCCTGGACCTGGACGTTTCCGCCTTCGCTTCCTCCTGCGTCGTGCTCGGGCTGACCAGCGCGGCTTATCAGTCGCAAATCTTCCGGGGATCCCTGGAATCCCTGCCCAACGGGCAGCTCAAGGCCGCCCGCGCCCTGGGGATGAGCGATACGGAAGGCATCCGGCACATCATCCTGCCCCAGGCCCTGCGCCTTTCCATACCCGGCTGGTCCAACGAGTATTCCATTCTGCTAAAGGACAGCGCCCTGGTGCATGTGCTGGGCGTGCCGGAGCTCATGGCCCGCTCCCATTATGTGGCCTCGCGCACCACCTGGCATTTTACCTACTATATCCTGGCCGGAATCCTCTACCTGATCATCACCGTCCTGGGACTGAGGCTTTTGCGCGCCCTGGAAAAAAAGACCCGCCTGCCCGGCTATGCCGTCTTAAGCCATGAGTGAAACGCAAGAAACCGTGCTGCGCCTGGAAGGCATCCGCAAGGATTTGGGAGGACGCCGGATCCTGGATCAGGTTTCCCTTTCCCTGCGCAAGGGAGAACTCAAGGTACTCATAGGCCCTTCGGGAGCGGGCAAGAGCACCCTGCTGCAATGCGCCAACTGCCTGATCCGCCCGGATCAGGGCGAAATTTTTCTGGACGGAGTGCGGCTGGACCAGCGCAGCAGCCTGGAACTGCGCCTTTTCCGCCAGCATGTGGGGATGATCTTCCAGGACTTCAACCTCTTTGATCACCTGACCGCCCTGGGCAACGTGAGCATCGCCCTGGAAAAGGTGCGCGCTTTTTCCAAGGCCGCAGCCAGAGAAAGAGGACAAGCCGAACTTGCCCGGGTGGGGCTGGAAAACCTAGCTTCCCTGTACCCGGCGGAACTCTCCGGGGGGCAAAAACAGCGCGTGGCCATTGCCCGCGCCCTGGCCATGGACCCTAGGGTCATCCTGCTTGACGAGCCCACTTCCGCCCTGGACCCGGAACTGGTTGGCGAGGTGCTGGCCGTCATCCGCGACTTGGCCGGCGGCGGCATGACCATGCTCATGGCCACCCACCAGATGGACTTCGCCCGCGCCCTGGCCAGCGAGATCCTCTTCATGGAAAACGGACGGATCACCGAACAGGGCGCGCCGGAAACCCTCCTCCACCCAGCCGCTGGGACACGCACCCTGGATTTTTGCACCCGCCTATCCCTGGAACTGGAAGGCCGGAAAACGGATACGCAATAAAAATATGGACTGGACCTTTTACCTGGAACGTGTGCTGCCGGTGCTGAACCGGGGGATATGGACGAGTTTGGCCTTGATCCTGCCTTCAGCCGTGTTGGGGCTGGCGGGCGGGATCCTCCTGGGGGTGGCCCGCGGTTTCGGCCCGGCCTGGATGCGCCGGGCCGGAGACATTTACACCGCCATTTTCCGGGGAATCCCCCTGATCATCCAGCTTTTCATCCTGTATTACGCCCTGCCCAAGCTGGGGCTTTACCTGGACGGCTTCAGCGCGGCGGTGCTCGGTTTTATTTTGTGCAGCACGGCTTACCACTCGGAATACGTGCGCGGAGCCGTGCTGTCCATCAAACAGGGGCAATTCCGGGCGGCACAGGCTTTGGGCATGAGCCGCCTGCAACTGGCCTGGAACATCCTGATCCCCCAGGCCTTACGCCGGGCCCTGCCGGGCTGCGGCAATGAAATCATCTATCTCATCAAGTATTCTTCCCTAGCCTACCTGACCACCTGTGTGGAATTGACCGGCGAAGCCAAAATCCTGGCCTCGCGCACCTTCCGCTACACGGAGATCTTCATGGCCGCCGGGATCTATTACCTCTGCCTGACCAGCCTGGCTTCCTTCCTGCTTCGCAAAACAGAAGATAAACTGCGCATCCCAGGCTTCGGACGGCCAGGATAAAATTCAGGCCCAGCAACGCACCTGCCCCGCGCCGGCCGGACGCAGTTCCGGAATCCGCCTGAAACATGAAGCCGCAGCTTCCGGGCAACGGGGGGCAAAGGCGCAACCCTCCTCCCAACCGGGATTGCCTTCCGCTGACGAGTTTGCCCCGGCACGATCCGAAAGGCCTTCGGAGGGTGAAAGACGCTTTTGCCCGGAAGCGTCCAGCAGCACCCTGGTATAGGGATGCTTCGGCTGATGGAACAGACTTTCGGCTTCGCCCTGTTCCACGATCCGCCCGAGGTACATCACGGCTATCTGGTCGCTCATGTGGCTGACCACGGCCAAATCATGGGAGATGAACAGGTAGCTGAGTCCCAGAGCTTCCTGGCGATCTTTAAGCAAGTTGAGCACCTGGGCCTGGACCGAGGCATCCAGAGAGGAAACGGGTTCATCACAGATAAGCAGTTCCGGGCCAGTAGCCAGGGCGCGGGCCAGGGCAACGCGCTGGCGCTGGCCCCCGGAAAAT
>WRHT01000019.1 GCA_009783115.1 Desulfovibrionaceae bacterium
CCCGGCTTTCGTCAAAAATCCTCTGGGCTGGAAGCCGGCGTTCACGCATTCTTCGGAACCATTCTTCCTTAAGGGAAACCAGGGCTTGTTCCCTCCATTCATCCCGATCCGCCTCTTCCGGCTCATATAGGGCCAAGCCCTCGGCGGCCAGAGAATCCAACTCCGCCCGTTCGCCCGCGGCCAGACCCTGGCCGATCAAATAGGCCAGTTTTTCACCGCTCTCCTCTTCCAGGATCCTTTGCAGATCCTTGGGCAGACTGTTCCAGGCGTCCAGGCTCATGGCCATCCACCAGCCGTTATAGCTGTGCCCGCTCAGGGTAAGGCCCTTGATCTGCCCGGACATGTTCAGGGCGCGCAGCCCGTCCACCGGCAATACGCAACCGTCGGCCATATTGCGGGCCAGGGAAAATCCGAAATCCGACCTGGGGATGATGAAAGGAGAGGCCCCCAGGTGACGCGCCACCCTGGCCGCATCGCCGTCGGCCACCAGGATCTTTTTGCCGCGCGCCTGTCCGGCTCTGGCGATTTTTTCGCTGCTCCCCCAGCAAAATTGCGCCGGGGCCGAAACATGGAAACTGAGAATCTTGACCTCGGCAAATTCATGCCGCATTTCCGGAATATCCTTGACCATGCGCCATAAGGCTACCGAGGCCTCTGGCGGCGAAACCCCCGGCTCCGGCAGATCGGCCACCCCTGATACCAGGAAGCGCCCAGGATTACGGGCAAAGTAATTATGCCCGATGTCCACACGGCCCTTGCGCACCATTTCGAAGTGTTCCAGCTCAGGCCCCAGGGCGTTGGGAGGGAAATAGGCAATCTGCACCCTCCCTCCGGTGCGCTGTCTCACCCGTTCCGCCCAGGGCAGAAAAACCTCCTGCGTCACGGGATGCCGCAAGGCATAGCCTCCGGACATGTTGAAATTGTAAATCCTGAGATCGCCGGCCCAGGAGCTTTCCGGCCAATAGCTCGCAAGGCACAGGAGCGTGAACCAGCATATCCTCGATACGCGCATAAATATCTCCACCTTGATGGAATATACGCCGGGGAAGGATGGGGGGCAAGATGAAAAAGCTCAGACAGCCGCGGCGTCAAAAATGCGGCCATCAGCCATACGGATCAGGCGGTCCGCCCGCCCGGCGAATTCCTCGTTATGCGTCACCATGATAATGCTGAGACCATCCCGGTTCAGGGAGCGCAGGGTCCGCATGATGGAAGCGCCGGTGGCGGAATCCAGGCTGCCGGTGGGTTCATCGGCAAAAAGCACCCGCGCGCCGCGGGCCAGGGCCCGGGCAATGGCCACCCGCTGCTGTTCACCACCGGAGAGAGAGTTAGGCTTTATGTCCGCCTTGCCCGCTATTTCCAGGCGATCCAACGCGGCCCGCGCCGCTTCCGTCCGGGCGGCGCTGACCGGGGCAAGGCCGTCCATGCAAGGCAGAAGCACATTTTCCATGACGGTGAGATAGGGCAGCAGGTGGTGCTGCTGAAAAACCACCGCAAAGGCCTCGCTGCGCAGCCGGTTGCGTCTTTTTTCCGGAAGCGTGTGGATGTTTTCCCCGTGGAAGAACACTTCCCCGGAATCCGGCTTGATGAGAGAGGATAAAAGATGCAGCAAGGTGGATTTCCCGGAGCCGGAACGCCCCACTACGCTCAGGAACTCCCCTTCCCGCAGTTCCAGGCTAAGGTTAGCCACCGCGGGCCTCTCGCCGCCAGGATAGCGTTTTACCAGATCCCGCGCTTGCAGCATATTACAAAGAAGTGAGGGCCTCAGCCGGCTCCACCAGGCTGGCCCGCCAGGCCGGAAAGGCCGCGGCCAGGCCGGCGGCAAGCGCGGCAGTCAGCGCGGTAAATAAAAAGGGCAGACCCTCAAAGGCCGGGACGAACTCCCCCTCCAGGCGCAGCCGCCCCATGACATAGACCACCAGCAGCCGGCCCAGGATATACCCCAGAACCCCGGCCAGACAACCGATGAGCACGGCCTCGGATACAAAAACGCTGAACACGCCGCCCCTGGAAAAACCCACCGCCCGCATGATGCCTATTTCACGGCGGCGTTCCGCCACCGCGGAGAGCATGGACATGATCAGCATGGCGCAGGCGGTGATCAGAATGACCAGGCTGACGGAGAAGGCCAGGGTTTGGGAAAAATGGACGGCGTACATGCGGCTTTCAGCCACCTGGGACAGGGCGCGCACCTCGCTCTCCGGCAGGGCGGCCTGGAGCTGTTCCACGATATCACCTATGGGACAGCCGGCGCAGAGCGCGGCCACCTCCAGAAAAGAAGCCTGTCCAGGTTTGCCGGCAAGATCCTGGGCCAAGGAAAGCGGCACGAAGAGCGCCATATCGTCATCGCTCCCCGTGGGCTGGAGCGTGCCGCTCAGGGAAACCGACCGGCCGTCCAAGTTCAGGACCATTCCCGGCTCAAGTCCAAGTCTGCGGGCCGCCGCCGCTCCGGCCAAGGCTTCAGTCCCGCTGTCGGCCGCCGGAAAATCGCCGCGCGCCTCCCAATATCCCTTGAGCTGCAACTCCTCTCCCCAATCCACCCCCACCAGAGGAACGGTCTGCCCGCCCAGGCGCGTCATGGCGAGCATCTTGGGCGCGACCAGGGCGATGTTCGCCCGCAGGGGCATGGCGTCAATGGCCTGCCGGACATCGGCCAGGAGCAGGGGGCGATCTTCCAGCAGCATGTCCCCCAGAGTATAGCCGCCGTAACTGATCCTCAAGGTTTCCTGGCGGGGAGTTACCAGAATATTCGCCCCGAAGCTGATCAGCTTCCTTTCCATGTTGTCGGCGACGAGGCCGGAAACTTGGTGCAAGGCGGACATGGAAGCCAGGCCGAGGGTGAACACGGCGGCCAGGAGCAGGGCCCGCAGCCACTTGACTCGTATATGGCGCAGCGGCAGCGTAAAAATATTCATTGCCCGTTCCCCGGAAAATACCCCACGCCGTCCATAAGTTCCGTGGCCTGAATCAAAACCTTGCCGGCCTCCAGTTCAAAAGCGACGGGGTGGGGGTTGCAGCCGCCCCGGTTCACGCCTATGCGCTCCAAAGGGAAGCGGCGCCCGCAGTTCACGCAGAGCATCGCCCCTTCATTTTTCACCAGTTTATAGCCTTTGTCCTCCCGCCAGCAGACTTCGCAGGCGTCCAGGGCCGCCCGGACGGTTCCACGGGCGTCCCGCGCCAGGAAGAAACGGACGGTAATCTTGCCCTCCTGGTAACGGTAATGGGCGGCTTCGCCCTCGGCGAGAGCCGCAACGTCAATGATCACCCGGCCGTCCACGGCCTGCACGCTCACGGCGGAATCCCCGAACAGGCCGAAGAAGGCGGCAGGCGCGGGTTCGGCGCAACACATAAACAGCACGGCCATGGCAAGAACGCGCATTTTTAACCTCCGGCGGACGAATTCCGCAGGATCATGTATATGACAATAAATCCGGAGACTCCAATATTTTTTTACGCGCTGAATTAAAGGCATTCCGTCCAGGCTACCTGCGCGCCTCAATGGAGAGGCTGACCACATAATCCGCCATGTCCACACCCTGAGGAAGGGTTTCGGCGATCCGCCTGAACAGGGGATCGTTCCACTCCCGCATGTTCCGCACATAGTCCGGTTTGGGAGTCAGCGTTATGGAGCTGAAACCGGCCTCCACCAGCATGGATCTGGTTTCCTCCACCAGCGCGGCCCCGGCCACGCAGCCCACCAGGGCTTCCGCCATCTCCCGCGCCTCGTCCGGCAAAGGTTTCAACAGGGCCAAATCCGAAACCGAGACCCGGCCGCCCGGAACGAGCACGCGGAAAATCTCGCGCCAGACCCTGGGTTTGTCCGGGGAAAGATTAATGACGCAGTTGGAAAGCGCCACGTCAATGCTGGCGTCCGGCACGGGCAGGCATTCAATCTCGCCCAGGCGGAATTCCACGTTGTCCAGGCCGGTACGCCGCCGGTATTCCTCAATATTTCCCCGGGCCTTGGCCAACATTTCCGGGGTCATATCCACGCCGATCACCAGGCCGGAGGCTCCGACCTTTTCTCCGGCCTGGAAAACGTCAAACCCGCCGCCGCTTCCAAGATCCAGTACCCTCTGCCCTTCACGCAAGGCGGCGATAGCCACGGGGTTGCCGCAGGAAAGCCCCATGTTCGCGCCTTCCGGCAGCCTGGTAAGGTTTTCCGCGTCATAGCCCACGGCCTGGGCCAGCCGGAAGGGGTCAAGCTGTCCGCAACGCTCATCCCCGCCACAGCAGGAACGCCGCCCCGCGGCAACGGCCGCATAGCCGGCGCGCACCGCGGCCCGGACCTGTTCGTTATTTTTGTCGCATTCGGGCATGCGCATAAGTTCTTCCAGATTATGTTTTTTCATCATCATAACAACAGTTTGGGGAATAAACCAAGGACGCCCCGCTGCCGGAACAACATTCATCCGTAAGGTAGGCGATAATTCCGAGCATCAGGGGAATGTTGGCCCAATAGCGCGTATGGCGGCCTTCACGTTCCATGCCGGCCAGACCGCTGTGGACGAGGCCTTTCAGGTGAAAAGACAAATTGGTCTTGGGGATGTCCAGCCTCCTGGAAATCTCCCCGGCTACCAGGCCGTCCGGCGCATGTTTGACCAGCAGGCGGAAAACGGCCAAGCGAGCCTCGGAGCTGAGAACCTCAAAGATGGCGGCAACGGTTTTACTTTCCATTAAATGATTATTCAACACTAATTGAACAATGTCAAGAAGGCAGGATAAAAAACTTTGCTGCCGGTTTTTTTGACTCAGTAACGGGGCCTGAAATCTTTGCCCTCATCCCAGAGCCTTTGCCATTCGCGGGTGTAAATACCGGCGATGTCCGGCACATTCCAAAGCATCAGGACGTTTTCGGCGTTGTCGGCGGCAGCGGCGGCGCTGAAATTGAAGCTGCCCGTTTCCACATGCCGTCCGTCAAAGACCATGAACTTGTGATGGAAAATGGCGTAATTGCCGTTGACCCGCACGGGCACGCCCTGGTTGGCGAGAAAGGTCACAGCGGAATATCTCTCCGTGTTGGATTTTTCATCAGCTACCAGCATAACCTTGACCCCCCGCTTGCGCGCCTCGGCCAAGGCCCGCGAAATCTTCCGGTTGGTAAAGGAAAAAGCCGCTACCAGTATGGATTTTTCGGCCCGGTTGATCCCTCGCAAAATGAGGGCCTCCGCGTTGCCTTGGGGCGAGAAGCCCACATCAAAGCCCGCGCCGGCGGGAAAAGGTTCAGTAGCTTGCACAGGGGCGCAAAGCCCCCAAAAAACGCAGATAAAAAAACAAAACCGCCTGATCATGAAACCGCCGCCTTGCCTTCATGCCCCAGCCATCCGGCGCGGCGCGCCGGACGGCAAAAGAATATGAAAAATAAAAGTTCTTCCAATTGCCAAACCAAGACATGACTATCATAATGCCCTGTACATGAACACCGTTACAATAAACGGCAAAACGCCGCCGGAACAGATTTTCTCGATCCCGCTGGAGAAAGGGAAGTTCCTGGTATACGCCCCGCTCAAGGGCATAGCCTTCATCGCCAATGCCGCGCTGGTCAACGCCATCGTGGCGCAATGCCGGGCAAAACGCCCCCAAAAACCAGGCGATCCCAATCTTGAATTCCTGCGCCGGATTGATTTTTTCTCGCCCGCCCCTCCTCCCGCGGATGAATATGCCGCGCGGGGCGTGGCCTATGACACGGCAGTACTCTTCCTGACCAACCGCTGCAACCTGCGCTGCTCTTATTGCTACGCCTCCTCCGGGGATTTTGCCCCGAAAATGATGTCCTGGGAGATCGCCAGGGCGGCCGTGGATCGTGTTTTGGACGAGGTGGCGGGACGGGGCGAAAACGAGATGACCCTGGGGTTTCACGGCGGCGGCGAGCCGACCATGAACTGGAAGATCCTGACCAGGACCGTGGATTACGCCAGGGAGCAGGCCGGAAAAAAAAAGATCCGGCTGCGCCTTTCCGGAGCCTTCAACGGCTGCTGGCCACCCAGGGTGCGCGAATACATGCTGGCCAACTTCACGGATATCAGCCTCTCCTTTGACGGCCTGCCCGAGGTGCAGAACCGGCAGCGCCCGGCCGCCGGGGGAAAAGCCTCTTTCGGCCGGGTGGCGAAAACCCTGGCCGCCCTGGATCAATCCGGGGTGTCTTACGGAATCCGGATGACGGTGACCCGGGATGGCCTTGACCGGCTGGCCGAGAGCGTGGATTTCATCTGCGGGCGTTTCCGTCCGGCGAAGATCCAGGCGGAGCCGGTGTTCCTTGAAGGGCGGGCGCGGGCGGATCAAACGGTGGCTGACGCCGGCCTGTTCGTGGAGCAGTTCATCCGCGCCCATCGCCTGGCGGCACGGCGGGGAATTGATTTCTTTTACTCCGGCGCAAGGCCGGAGGCGCTGGTTCAACGCTTCTGTCTGGCCGCCTGCCGGGCGCTGGTGGTCACAGCGGACGGCGATGTCACCGTCTGCTTTGAAACCTACGGACGGGAGCATCCGTTGAGCGCACGCTTCCTTGTGGGCGGCTACCGGGGCGGAGACTATGTGATCGAACAGGACAAGCTGGACGCGCATTTCAGCCGCACGGCGGACAGCATACCCTACTGCCGGGGCTGTTTTTGCCGCTGGCACTGCGCCGGGGACTGCTCCATAAAAGCCAGCGCCGCCGGCCGGGTGGACGAGTTCGCGCCCACCGGCAGATGCGCCATTACCCAGGAACTGACCAAATACCTCATCCTGGACAGGATACAGCAAAGCGGCGGCCTTGTCTGGCAAAGAGAGGGCAAGCCTGGTTTGGAACCGGGTAAGGAGAGCCTATGAGCGGGCGGACACGGATACCGAAATTTCAACTTGAAAAAATTTATGCCGGCGGCAACCTCGAAGCGCCGGAACTGCACCGGCTGGAAAGCCTTGATCCCTCATGCCGCATGGGCCGCCGGGGTTTCCTGCTGACCTCGGCTTTGGGGGCCGGGGCCTTGGCCGCGCTGCTTCCGGGCTGCCAGACGCGAAAGGATGAGGAAAAAACAGAAGAGCCACAAGCGGCCCTTCCGGAACTGCGGGTGGATATAGCCGACAGCCTGGCCGCGCATCACATCGGCATACCCGCCCTGGCCTTCCATCCTGACGGCGGACTGCTGGCGTCAGGCTCGAACGATCAGACGGTCAAGCTCTGGTCCATACCTGAAGGCAAACTGCTGCATACGCTCGATGAACATGACTCCATCGTGGATTCGGTGCTTTTCACCCCGGATGGGAAGCTGCTGATTTCCGGCTCCCATGACGGCACGATCAAACTTTGGCCCGCGCCTTTCACCCAAGCGCAGACCACTCTGTCAGCAGGACCCAACAGGAGTCTCTCTCTGGCCGTCAGCCCGGACGGCGCTTTCCTGGCCTCAAGCGTTCTCCGCCTCAAGGACACAATCCGGCTCTGGTCCCTGCCCGCCGGGAATATGCTTAAAGAAATGGAAACAGAGAGTGGGGTCAACGGCTTGGCCTTCAGCCCGGATAGCGCAATGCTGGCGTATGGCGGAAACAACGTGGATCCCGCCGTCAGCCTGTTGTCTGTGCCATCGGGGGAATTGGTCGCCCGCTGGACGCTCGAAAACGGCCGGCACGGCTTTCCGTCCTTCAGCCCGGACGGCAAACTGCTTGCCGTCTTCGGAGGAGGCGGACTGGATCTTCTGGAGATGCCCTCGGGCAAGGCGCTGGCGGATCTTGACCGGAAGCGCGATATCGGCCTTCGCCAAACAATCTTCAGTCCTGACTGGGAATGGCTGGCGAGTGCCTCGGACGATGGAGTATTGCTGCTGCGTAAACCTTTTGTCAAAGCGGATCTGGATCTCAAGGGGCACAAAGGGATCCGTTCCCTCGCCTTCAGCAAAGACAGCCGTTTTCTGGCCTCCGGGGGGGACGGCGGCCGCCTCCGCGTCTGGGAGATGCTGACGCCTGGCGATCCTCCGGCCAGGCTCCGGGCCGCCCTTTTTGATCCTGAAGCCATGAAAAAAAATACCTCCGTTCAGTACGGCAACCGGGCGGATCAAGGCGTTTTCAGCGGCCGTTGCGGCGAACCTTTGCCGGCGGGCGCGATCTGCACCTGCAACTGCGTTTCCGGCAAATATACGCCGCCTGTGCCTGTTTGCACCTGTGACAAGATATGCACCTGCGTGCCGGTTAAATAACGGAGCGTGTTTATGCGTGAAAAAACAGGGATGCCGCGCTTTCAGCTGGAAAAAATTTATGACGGCGGCCACCGCGAAGAACCGGAACTGCACCGGCTGGAAGGCCTTGATCCCTCCTGCCGCATGGGCCGCCGGGGCTTCCTGCTGACCTCGGCCCTGGGGGCCGGAGCCTTGGCCGCGCTGCTTCCGGGCTGCCAGGCGCAGGAAGAGAAGAAGGAAGAGACACAAGCGGCCCTTCCGGAACTGCGGGTGGACATAAACAATGACCTGAAGGCGCATCGCAGTCTGGTAAGGGCCCTGGCCTTCCATCCTGGCGGCTCGCTCCTGGCCTCAGGTTCAGGAGACGCAACGGTCAAGTTCTGGTCCATGCCGGAGGGCAAACTGCTGCGAGCCAGCAATGAATATTCCCTTACCGTATCGGCGCTGTTCACCCCGGATGGGGAGTTGCTCGTTTCCTGTTCTCTGAACAACCAGATCAAACTTTGGGCGCCGCCTTTCGCCAAAGCTCAAACCACCCTGAAAGCGCGGGGGTACATAGGATCTTTCGCCATCAGCCCGGACGGCAAGCTCCTGGCGTCAATTTCCATGGATGGCGCCACCAAGCTCTGGGAGCTGCCCTCCGGAGAACTGCTGAAAGAAACGGAAAACAACCATCATGCGCAAAGCCTGGCATTTACTCCGGATGGGGAGATCTTGGCTTGCGGCGAAGGCAAGCATGAAGCTGTCAGTCTGTACTCCATGCCCTCGGGAAAACTGCTCCGGCGCTGCGCGGACAAGGTGATTAATCCCTCTCTCCTGGCCTTCAGCCCGGACGGCACGCTCCTGGCCGCGCGCGGAGGAGACAACCTGTACCTTTTGGAAATGCCCGAGGGCAAGACATACGCGAAGCTGGGCGAGGAATATAAAATAGGCGGCGGCCCGGCTTTCAGTCCTGATGGAAAATGGCTGGCGGTGGGTTCGGAAGCCGAAGTGTTGTTGCTTCCCAAGCCCTTTACCAGGCCGGGACTGGTTCTTCAAGGACATGCCGAGCGAATCGCGGCCCTGGCCTTCAGTAAGGACAGCCGCCTTCTGGCCTCCGGAGACGATGACGGACACATCCGCGTCTGGGAGATGCCCGGCGAAGCCCCGGAGGATAACCCGGCCAGGCTACGGGCCGTTCTTTTTGACCCTGGGATTATTGGTAAAGATACCTACGTTCAGTACGGCAGCCAGGCGGATCAGAGCGTTTTTAGCGGCCGTTGCGGCGACCCTTTGCCGGCGGGCGCTACCTGCGCCTGCAACTGTGTTTCCGGCAGATACAGCCCCCCGTCGCCCTCAAGAGTGCCGCCGTCTCGTCCTTCAGGCGGCGCTATTTGCACCTGCGACAAGATATGCACCTGCGTGCCGGTTAAATAGCGGCAATGGAAAAGAGCATGCGACCGGCCATTGCCCTGGCGCTTTTGTGCCTCGCGCCGGCTGCGTATTCTTGTGCCGCGATGGACGAACGGCGGATTCCGGTGGAGGATCTGGCGCGCGCCATGACGCTTCGCTACCAGGAACGTACGCCTTCCCAATGGTTTGAGCGCGGTCCCGGCATTGTCGGCGTATTGCCCGGAGGGACCGGCTACGATTCAAAAGCGCAACGCGGCGTGGCGCTTACGCTGGACGCTTGCGGCGGCAAAACGGATATGCGTATAATTGCCTTGCTCCGCGATCTGCGCATCCCCGCGGCCATCTTTGTCACCAACCCCTGGCTGCGCGGGAACGCCGATCTGGCCGCCGATCTCGCAGCCGATCCTCTCTTCAGCCTGGAGGCGCACGGCGCGCGGCATAAGCCCGCCTCCGTGGCCGGACGGACGGCGCACGGCATCCCCGGCACGGCCAATATCGCGTCCCTGGTGGATGAAGTGGAAAGCAACGCCCGGGCCATCGCCGCCGTCACCGGCAAAAGGCCGCGCTGGTACCGTTCCGGCGCGGCCTTTTATGACGATGTGGCCTTGCTGGTCATCCGGGACTTGGGATTTTCCGTGGCCGGATTCTCCATCAGCGCGGATCAGGGGGGGGCCTTGCCCGCAAAAACCGTGGCCCGGCTGCTTCTCTCGGCCAAAGACGGCGACATTCTGCTGATCCACGTCAACCGCCCCGAAAGCGACGTCTACGAGGGCTTAAAGGAAGCCTTGCCCCAAATGACCGCGGCGGGAATAAAGTTCGTGGCCCTGTGATTGCAATTTCAACAGGCGCGGGCGGAATGCCGGGGGGTTGCAGGTATTTACGCGGAAGCGTATGAAAAAAGCATCTTCGCCCCATCCACCGGGTTGTCCCGCTTAACATGCCGCTCGGCCATAAAAAACATGGCCGGCGCAATAAGTTAAAAAAGGAGTGTATGCAATGGATGTTAAAGCCCTATACCGCTTTTCCTATGGTTTATATGTAGTGGGCGTAAAAACCCCCAGCGGTTTTGGAGGTTGCGTCGTGGACGCCGTGGCCCAAGTGTCTTCCGGGACCCCTCCCTGTATAATCCTCTCAAGTATGAAGGCTAATTACACCAACGAGCGCATTAAAGCCGAAAAAGAATTCACCCTTTCCGTACTTTCCGAGAACAGCGATCCCTTTGTCGTGGCCAACTTCGGCTTTCAATCGTCGCGCACGGAAAACAAATGGCCCAATGTGCCGCATGACTTCAAAGACGGTCTGCCGGTGCTGAAAGAAGCCGCCGCCTGGGCGCGTTGCCGCGTGACGGAAGCGACGGAGCTTTCCACGCACACCTTGTTTCTCTGCGAAGTCACGGACGCGTGGGATGGCGCGGCGGAAGCCCAACCGCTCATTTATGGAGATTATCAAAAAACCATGAAAAACGCGGCGCTGGAAGCGTTTAACGCCTTCAAGGCCAGCGGCGACGCGCCTAAAGCGATGCCTGCGCCGCGTTGCTCCATCTGCAATTACACTTACGCCGCCGGGACGCCCTTTGATAAACTCCCGCCCAGCTGGAAATGCCCAATATGTGGGGCAGGCAAAGAGAAATTTAATTAAAGCCGGCCCCGGCTATATGATATGTCCACATCAGGGTAGACAACGTAAATAAGCCCCCTCGCCTGAAGGGAGAAAAAATCCATTATGAAAAAAACCTACACGAAAAGGGAACTCGAAAGACTCATTGACGCCGCTTTTAAACCCGAAGACATCCAAGCCATCGCCCAGGAATTTTTCAGCCGGGACCTCAGCATGCCGGAGGCCGTCTCCATATTCAAAACCCATGGCCCGGAGTTTGCCGCCGGCATGGTCGCGGGCGGCATGGAGGCCATCAAGTCAAAGCTCATCGAACTATACGGACAGCCCAAGCGAACGAAGCAGGAGACCCCAAACGACAAAACGGCCGTAATCCTGACCATGCCTCCCCTGTCATCTTCAAAATCCCTCGTGGAAAACAGCGGCTGACGAGGCGCATCCTCGCGGCTTCCTGCCAGGATCTCTGGACAAACTCCACCAGGGAGCGCGTCGCTGGCAAAGCTGATGAGGCGGCGGCTTTCTGCCGTGAATTCGCCCGAAAAACAAATCCATCATGCCGGGCGGCCGCCTGACAAAGCATGTCCGAAGCTGGAAATTTCATTTTGAGATAGGGGCGTATATTTTTAGGATATTCGCGCTTACTTTTTGCCAATAGCGGAATGCAATTCAAATCTGTCTACAACGTCTGCATCACGTCAAGCAGGCTCTTATAGCTGTCCACATTATAGTACTTGACGCCAGTAGTGGAAAAATCATTGAACAGCTTTTTGGCGCACGAGATTTTTGCCTGCTCAATCGGGCGCAAGTGCAGGCTGTCCATTGTGCCTTTTGTTTCCGCGATAAAGAAAATATGCTTTACCGTGCCGCGTTTGAACGCTATCGCCCAATCCGGCGAATAGTTGCCCACGGGTGTAGGTATATAAAAGCCTCTGGGGCCTCGCGGCAGCTTGGCGTATACAACGACCTCATCAGCGGCGTCCACGTCTTCGGCGAATCTTCGCTCAATGCTGTCTGTAGGTACGCCGTCCGTGAACACATAATCCTGGATTGATTTTTTCGCCTTGAAT
>WRHT01000020.1 GCA_009783115.1 Desulfovibrionaceae bacterium
TAAAAAAAGTGACACAGTATTTCAGGCGGCCTTTGCCGAAAAGTGTGCGCCTTGAATTAAGTAATATGTGTAATTGCGAATGTTTTGTCTGCCCTCTATTTCACGGCCAAGACAAAATGGATACCGCCAAGCGCAAACCAATGACTATGGATTTTGATTTATTTGCAAAAATCATCCGCCAAATTACGACTTGGCCTCAATATCCGCAACTCTATCTGAATATATTTGGCGAGCCATTGCTTGACAAGGGCTTGCCGGAAAAAATGGTCCTTCTGAACAGAGCGGGGCTATCTTCAAATATATATTTTAATACCAACGCCACTTTATTAACGCCGGACATATCCCGCATCCTGCTGGAAAACCGGATAGGCCAGATTGTGCCGGCTCTGGATTCTGCTAATCCGCGGACGTATGAGTTTATTCGTAATGGCGCTGATTTTCAGACGGTTTTTAACAATATCATTTCATTCGCCAAATTACGTGATGCAATCAATCCGGCAACAAAAATATGTATTCAATGTGTTACGACTCCCCTAAACAGGCATGACCATGAAGCTGTTTATAGCTTGCTTGGCGAGTATTTGGGCGAAAACGACACCTTGTCTGTCACTACGGCGCAAAACTGGGCCAGGTCGTCCCTGGATGAAATGAAAGTAACACTCTGCCCGGTTGAAAGCAGGCAAATACATTTTCAGTGCGAGCAATTACATGATCACCTTCACATCCTTGCAGATGGCAAGGCAACTCCTTGTTGCTATGACTATAATCTGGAGCTATGCGGAAGTATTGGCGACGCGAATGTAGACGGTATTGTGAAGATATGGAATAATAAAAAATATACATCGCTCATAAATAAAATAAACACTGGTAAAGATCTGCCTATTCTTTGTAAAAATTGTTGCTTATTATTTTCTGATTATACAAAGTTTAACTTTGAGTCGTATAACTATCCCGTTGATAAAATTCTGCCGGCGCATCATGGAATATTGGTGTCCTTCAAAAAATAGGCAGTAAGAGAACGATATGCATAATACCTCGCCGCGTCATTTTACCTGGACGGCAAATACTGTGGCCGCCTTCTGGTCCATGTTCACGAAAACGCCGCTGACGCGTCTGTCGTTCAGCCGCCTGGCCCGCGCCGAACTGGTCCGCTTGGTGAGCGCCTTTGCTACGCCCGGCGTGCGCGTACTGGACTTTGGCGGCGGGAGCGGGGACTTGGCGGAAGGCTTGCTTCAAGCCGGTTTCCAGGTGGGCGTTTATGAGCCAGCCGAGGGCCGAAGGCAGGATTTGGTTGCCAAAAACATAGCAACGCATGAGAATTGGCTGGGTTTTTTCGGCCCCGCCAGCCGGGCCCAATTCGATATTGTTTGCGCTTTTGAAGTGATGGAGCATTTTCTGGATGAAACATTTAGCGCGGATATGGCCCTCCTGGCCGGGTTTTGCGCTCCGGGCGGCCAGGTCATCGGAACGGTTCCCCTGGAAGAAGACCTGGAGCAAAACCTCTGCCTTTGCCCGGAATGCGGGAGTGTTTTCCACAAATGGCAGCACCAGCGCTCTTTCAGCAGGGAAAGCCTGGCCGCTAAGCTGCGCGATAGCGGTCTGGCCCACTGCCATACTTTTGTCATTGATTTTTCAATCTGCCTGGGCTTTGCGGCCGGGTTCAGGGATTTTACCCTCCCTGAGGCCCATATTGCCGCGCCGCAGACCTTGTCTGAAGCGCTGACGACGGCGAGGAGCGAAGCGCCAGGGTTACGGGCGGAATGCGCCGCCTTGCGGCAACAGGCGGAGGCTTTGGGGAGAGAGCACGACCAACTGTCGAGAGAACACGAGCGACTGGGGAGAGAGCACGACCAACTGTCGAGAGAACACGAGCGACTGGGGAGAGAGCACGGCCAACTGTCGAGAGAACACGAGCGACTGGAGAGAGCGCATGACCAACTGGTCGCAACTCTGGGTGAAGATAACCTGGAGACGCTCAAGCATAATGCCTTCGCCGCTCACCTGCTCGGCCATGCCCTGCGCCGCGTGGGACGCATTTCCCACCGTATTCCCGGGTTTTCCTTTTTCATCCGGGGGGGCAAAAAACTTCTGCGCCCGGCGCTGAATATGCGCCGTAATTGCGAGCGAGATTGTTATGAACCGGAAACTGTGCGGGAGATGACCGAAGATTGGCCCACGGCCGCGCATTTCCTCCCGCCACGGCCGCCTTCGCCACGGGCCCAGGCCGGGAAGCCCGATGTGCTGCTCATAACCAGCACCCTCAGTGCGGGCGGGGCGGAGCGGCAAGTGGTCAACCTGGCTCTCCATCTCCACAACGCGGGCCATAGGGTCCGGGTCCGTCTGCAAAGCCTGGCCGGCGCTGACGCGCATTATGCGCCGTTTTTGCAAAAAGCCGGCCTTGATTACCGCGATCTCTACGGTGAAAACATGGAAAAAAATGTCTCCCGCCTGGCCGGGGCGGGGGTCGATCTTGCCCTCTTGCATGCGCTTCCCCCGGCTCTGCGCCAAGCCACGGCAGCCTTGGCAGTGGAAGCGCTGCGCGAACCCGCGGATATTATTCATGCCTTTCTGGACACAGCCAACATCATGGCCGGCTGGGCCGGTTTTTTGGCCGGAACGCCGGCCATGCGTCTTTCCTGCCGTAATCTCAACCCTTCACATTTTCACTTTTACCAATCCTGGATGGACAGCCACTACCAATGGTTGGCGCGACAACCCCGCATTGCCCTGGAAGCCAATTCCCGGGCCGGGGCGCGTGATTACGAGGCCTGGCTGGGCCTGCCGGAAGATTGCATTGAAGTCTGCCCCAACGGCATTGACCCGGCGCAGGCGGTCATCCTGTCCGCTACTGAACGGCAACAATTGCGCGCAAAGTTAAAAATTACGCGCGATGCGCCGCTGGTCATGGCTGTCTGCCGCATCTCCCAGGAAAAGCGTCCCCTTGACCTTATGCATGCTTTCCAGCGCATTGTCGAACTTGTGCCGGAAGCTCATTGCCTTCATGCGGGGCATGGCCCCCTGGAGGAAGACATGACGCTTTGGCGCGAAAAACTGCCGGACTTTCAAAAAAAACACATTCATCTGCTTGGCCTGCGGCGGGATATTTTTCGTTTGCTGGCCGTTTCGGATGTGTTTCTACTCTGTTCCGAGCAGGAGGGCATGCCCAACGCGGTCATGGAGGCCATGCGCTCCGGCCTGCCCGTGGTGGCGACCAGGGCGGGCGGAACAGGAGAATTGGTCCAGGAGGAAAAAACCGGCTTTTTGCTGGAAGTGGGCGATATAGCCGGTTTGGCGGAAAAAACGGTATTTCTGCTGCATAACCCGATCTTGCGGAAAGAGATGGGCCGCGCCGGGAAAAAGCGCCTTAAGGCATTTTCTTTTGCCGCCCTGCTGGAACGGGAACAGGCGGCCTACCGGAAGCAGCTTGACCGGCGCGGCCGCCAGGAAAACGTGGGACAACACATTGACAGGCCAAAGAGGCAATATGACACCTGACGGCCGCGAAGAAGCCCGTTTTGCCTTCGGCAAAAACTGGCAGGCGTTTCTGAATACCTTCTCTGAAGAACGGCTGTTGCAAGCTCAGACCCGCTTGCTGGCGCTTTTGCGCCTTGACAATCTTCACGGCGCCTCCTTTCTGGATGTCGGGAGCGGCAGCGGGTTGCACTCACTCGCCGCTCATTTATCCGGCGCGGCCAGGGTCATCAGCTTTGATTATGACCGGCATTCCGTGGAAGCGACGCAGTCCTTGCGGGCCTATGCCGGGAACCCGGAAACGTGGGTAGTCATGCAAGGGTCCGTGCTTGATGACGCCTTTATGCAGTCGCTCGGCAAGGCGGATATTGTCTATTCCTGGGGCGTTCTGCACCATACGGGCAATATGCGGCGGGCCATACGCAATGCCGCAATACCTGTCAGCGATAACGGCGTATTGTGCCTGGCCTTATACAGCGACACGAATTATCGCGATGGAATTCTATTTGGACATCCTTCTCCGGAAGAGTGGCTGCAAATAAAGCAGATATATAACAGATCATCGCTAATAAAGAAACGATACATGGAATATAGGTATGTTTTTGATCATTGGGTCAGACCGGCCCTTCCTCACCCTATCCACACGTTATGGGCATGCGGGAACCTGCGACGCACGATACGATCGTATAAATCTTGTCGCGGCATGGAATTCTGGACGGATATCAAAGATTGGCTCGGTGGCTGGCCTATGGAATTCATCAAGGAGGCGGAATGCATCGCCTTGTGCCGGGATGAGCTGGGCTTGGAACCGGTGGACTTGCACACCGGGGAAGGCAACACCGAATACCTTTTCCGGCGTAAGGGCGCGGCGAACTACTGGGACGCCGTCTTGGCGGAGCAGGCGGAAATAGCCCTCCCGCAGCCCTATGAACATGCCGGGGGTTTCATGTGGCGCGCCCATCTTCCCAAGCTGAGCCATGTGGCTTCCAGCAGTGAGGACCCCAGAAAGTCCCCGGCCTTGCTCCTGGAAAACAACTGCCTCACCGGCTGCCGGAACAGCCCGCACGAGGCTATCCGCCGTTTCGGGGAAGGGCGTTACTCGCACTGGGGCGAGGACTTCTTTTTTTCCACGCCTGACAACACTTCACCCAATGAGAACGGGCGGCGGTATTCCTTACGCGTACCAGGAGATTGGACGCGGGAAATGCAGCCATGTGCGGGATAACCGGATTCTGGAACATGAGGGCGGACGAGAGCGCGGAGACTTTGCGCGGCCGCATTACGCCCATGACCAACAGCATGTTCGCGCGCGGGCCGGACAGCGGGGGAGTGTGGCTGTCGCCGCAAAACGGCCTGGCGCTCGGGCATCGGCGCCTGGCCATCCGCGACCTCTCCCCGGCCGGACATCAGCCCATGGTCACGGCGGACGGCCGTTATGTCCTTTGCTATAACGGCGAAGTTTACAACCACGAACCATTGCGAGGGGAACTGGAGGCCGCCGGGGTATGTTTCCGGGGCCGTTCGGATTCGGAAACCCTGTTATACGGCTGCGCCCTCTTGGGCGTGGAGCGGACCATATCCCGGCTTACCGGCATGTTCGCCTTCGCCTTCTGGGATAACCGGGAAAAAAGGCTGACCCTGGTCCGCGACAGAATGGGCGTGAAACCCCTTTATTGGGGCCAATTCGGCCCTCTCTTCCTCTTCGGTTCGGAACTCAAATCCCTGTCGCTCCACAGCGGCTGGGAAAAACGCATCAACCGTGACGCCGTGGCCGGGCTGATGGATACCGGCTACATTCCGGCCCCGCTCTCCATTTATGAAGGCATCCGGAAATTGCGGCCCGGATTCAGGCTGGAAGTGACGGCCGATGGCGCCATACGCGAGATCCGCTGGTGGGATCCTCTGGAGGTGCTGCTCTTCTGCCGGAGAAAACGCTTGCGCGGCGATGACCGGGAACTGATCGACAGCCTGGATGAACTGCTGCGCGACGAGGTCAAAAGCCGCATGGACACGGACGTGCCGCCGGGCGCCTTTCTCTCCGGCGGGGTTGATTCCTCCGCGGTGACGGCGCTTATGCAGGCCCAGTCCGGCAAACCCGTCAAAACCTTTTCCATCGGTTTCGAGGAAGCGGACTACAATGAAGCGCCTTTTGCCAAGGCCGTGGCCGAACATCTGGGCACGGAACATATTGAGGAATACATGACGGCGTCGCAGGCGCGGGAAATCATCCCGCATATGGCCTCCATATATGACGAGCCCTTTGCCGATCCCTCCCAACTGCCGACCTTTCTGCTTTCGCGCCTTGCCCGGAAACATGTGGCCGTCGCCCTTTCCGGAGACGGAGGAGACGAATTCTTTTGCGGCTATACCCGCTATTTTGATGGCTACCGGGCCTGGAACGGCAAACGCCGCGCCTGTTGGAGCGGCGACCTTCCGCTCTGGCAGCAGGTGATCATCCTGGGCTTGGCGGCAGCTTTTTCGGAAAACACTTTGGATCGTCTGTCCGGCCTCTTGCCGTCTTTCGTGCGTCCACCCAACCTTGGCAAACGCATTAAAAATTTCGCCGCCCGATTCACGGCGGACCCGGTCGGCTTCTACCGGGCAACCTGTCTGCGCCACTGGCCGGACGCGGCAGCCATGGTCATTGGCGCAAAACTGCCGGAACACGCATACGCCGACGCCTCCCTGGCGAAATCCATACCCGATATTTACGGCCTCATGCAATTTCTGGACACGATGAACTACCTGCCGGACGACATCCTGGTCAAGGTGGATCGGGCCGGTATGGCGGTATCTCTGGAAACCAGGATGCCGCTTCTGGATCACCGGGTCTATGCCTTTGTCTGGAGCCTGCCGGAGGGCCTGCTGACCCGCGACGGACAGAGCAAATGGCCGTTGCGCGAGGTTTTGTATCGATATGTGCCCAAAAATCTGATTGAAAGGCCCAAAATGGGTTTTGGCGCGCCTATAGATCACTGGCTACGCGGACCCTTGCGGGATTGGTGTTCCGATCTGTTGAACCCGGCGCGGTTGAAGGACGAAGGTTTTTTGCGGCCCGAAGTCATCCAGCCCGTGTGGGAGAAGCACCTGGCCGGAGAAAACTATCAATACTGGCTTTGGAATGTGCTTATGTTCCAAAGCTGGTTTGAAGCCAGACTTCATACGCCGGATATTAAGGGGGCGGCTCTTGTGGAGGAGGTGTCCGCATGAGTAGCGGAAAGCCCGCGCACTTTGTTTATCATGCGCAACCGAAAGCAAAGCATATAAGTAAGAAACAGTAAGAAACAATGAAATTTTTTCGTCTGGCATCATATATCACGAAGTATTATAGACCTCTGCTGTTTTTCTTCGGCTTCACAACTTGCGCCAGCTTGGGGCTTATGTTTTTTGCGCCGATCCATAGCGGCGTATTAAGAAATTTTCATAAAGAGCAAGGTTACTGCTGGGTTGTCTTCCTACCCAAACTGTCATCCTGGCAGTGGTTGTTTTACAAGATGCCTTCAGGGAGTGGCGACTCACCTCTTGTTCTGGAGGAAAACAGGCAAGCGCTTCCGAACCCCAATACACTTCACGATCATATCAGGCTGCAGGGCGCGGGATCATTCTCTCATTGGGGCGACCTGATTTATTTTTCCACATTACATAATGACGATCCGCTAATAAACGGAAAAACGTATTCGTACCGTGTCCAACTGGAAAGAAGAGGCTGGATTTTTCTGGCTGCGCTTGTATCCATGCTGGGTCTTGGTCTTGTCGCAGGCCTCATAATTACGGAATATCATAGACCCCTGCTGTTTTTCTTCGGCCTCACAACCTGCGCCAGCCTGGGGCTTATGTTTTTCGCGCCGATTCACAGTGGCGTATTAAGCAATTTTCATAAAGAGCAAGGTCACTGCTGGATCGCCTCCCTACCCAAACTGTCATCCTGGCAGTGGTTGTTTTACAAGGTGCCTTCAGGGCGCGTTAACTCGTCTCTTGTTCTGGAGGAAAACAGGCAAGCGCTTCCGAACCCCAATACAGTTCACGATTATATCAGGCAGCAGGGCGCGGGATCATTCTCTCATTGGGGCGACCAGATTTATTTTTCCACATTATATAATGATGATCCGCTAACAAATGGAAAAACGTATTCGTACAGTGTTCGGCTGGAAAGTAGAGGCTGGCTTTTTCTGGCTGCGTTTGTATCCATGCTGGGTCTTGGTCTCGTCGCCACAGGCCTCATAAAACATCGGCATAAAGAACAACCGTTTGGGTGGGGCTCACCGGCGCTCGCTCTGGGGCTGGCTGTCGTGGCGCCGACAGTCTTTGTCTGGAGCCGGAACTGGCACATGTATTCCTGGCTCTCCCTGGGCGTGTCTTTTTGTGTTCTATTGGCCACAGCGTTTTTTATTTATGCGGCGGTCAGGTTTTTGGGCGCACGTTTTTTTTACAAGGCGGAAAGCCTGCCCACCTGGCTGAGCAGAATGTTCAGCCTTTTAGTCTGCGCGGCTGTTACAGGCATAGTTTGCTTTTTATTCTCGGCCTCGGTTTTTGCGGAAATCTCCTCACTGCACAGATATGTACTTAACATAATCATTCTGGCTGTGACCGCTGGTATTGTTTTTTGGGCAGGCTTCAGGCCGCTCAATTTTTTTCTGGCTGTTTGCCTGTTTTTATTTTCCGTAACCGGGGCTATCGATGTATTTCAATATTACAGTTCGTATGGTTCGCGGCAAAACCAGGAGAATACCGATCCCCCCAACATTACCCTTAAAACAAAACCGAATATTTACCTTTTTTGGTTGGAGTCCTATCACTCGCTCCCGATCATGCGCGAGATATACGGAATTGATACCCAACAGTTGGCTGATTACCTGAGTAGCAGGCGGTTTTTCATATACGATAACGTGTATTCAAACAGTCGTTCTACTCTGAGTTCCATGCAAGACCTGTATACCATGAAAACGCAATTTGCGCCGGAACGCGGCAGAATGGACATTGACCCCAATGGACGCTTGGCTATCGGTGGGAACCGCGACAATGCCGTATATAGGATACTCAAGGGAAATGGGTACCATACCACATACCTCACTATGGATAGCCCGTATTACTTCCAGGTGAAAGGATCATATCTTGATGAAACTGATCTGCCGTTTTGGAGCTATTTGTTTCAACCAATACTTGATCTGAATCAAAAAGTTGCCGAAGCGATAAAAAATAAGGTGGCGCTGATCTACAAAAGCGAGTATGAAGTAGAACTTTTGGCAAGGATAAAAATGGTAATAAAGGAAGGCCTGCAACGTAAATCCCAATTTTATCTTGGTTTTAAGGCGGGAGCAAGACATTCGCCGGTTGGCTATAAATATAAAGATAAAGATAAAGAAAATTGGGTTGCCAGTGGAATGTATCAGAATGCCGTCATTCAAAGTAATCAACAGATAGCGGACATTGTTGATTATATCATCACTGAAGATCCTCAATCAGTCATCATTTTGCTTGGGGATCATGGTGCTCATCGTTTGAGAGGTATCACGGAAGATATAGGCGATGATTTGCTCAAGCTGGAAGCCAGGTTGCAGGATAACGGGGAAAGTTTGAAGTCTCTGGCGGACGACATGTTCGGAACGCTCATGGCGGTACGCATGCCGGACGGCGCCCGTGACATCTCCCAAGGTTATTCCATGAGCCATGTAAACCTGTTTAAGCATATTTTCGCTACGCTCAGTGATGATGCCGAAATCCTCAAGGAACGCACGCCCTCATGGTCTATCGCACACGGATTTGTTTTTGTTAAAGAGGGCGTTATTGATGTTGTAAAGTTCCCATAAATCGGACTCTTGGTCAATATGTTGGAACGGATCGAACATAGCGGCGCCATGCGCTTCCTGCTCCCCGGTTTTTCACGGCGCCGGGCTGTGGCCGCGCGTCTGTGGCAAGGCCTTAGGGAAAGCCTGTCAGGGTTTGCGCTGGCGCGCAGGCACGGATTAAGGCCGGCGTTGCGGCAAATGCGCTGGAGGCGGCAGGCTAAACACAGCGGGCCCGCGGCGGCGGCGTATATTCCGCCTCTTGACCTTCAGCCCCAGTTATTGGCCGAAGCTTACCCGGAAGGTTTGCCTCTTATCTCCATTGTGGCGCCCCTGTCCGCCGAACTGGAGAAAGAGCCTTTTTCTTTTTTCCTTAAGGCCCTGTTCCGGCAGAACTACCCAGGGCCGGTTGAGCTTGTGCTGGTGAACTACGGTTCGCGGCTCAGGGCGGAAACAGCGCGGGAGGATTTTTATCAGTTAAAAAAACAATTCCCCTCGGCCGCCATTTCTTTGAATCTCTTGCACACAAGGGGAGATAGCGGTGAGGGCCACGCCAGGAATATGGGTTTTGAAGCCGCCGCCGGCGACATCGTGGTAATAACGGATTCCGATTGTCTGATGAACGCCGCATTTCTTTCCCTGCACGCCCTGTATATGGCATGGGGGCCCTACGATGCCCTTCTGGGGCCGGTAAATGAGGGGCAAAAACAGCGGGACAGCCTTTGTCCCACCGGTTTTGTCAATTGCCTGACGCGCAATTTCAGCCTACGGAAAAGCGCTGCTCCCCGGCCTTTGTTTGAGGAGGCTTTTTCATCTGGCGCCGCTCCTGATTCTGGCCTCGGCTGGGCAGAGGTGGCGATGGGTCGCGCCCTGTATGACGCCGGCCTGCGCCTCGGCTATGCTGAAGGGACATTTAGCGCGCCAGTTTCACCCGGGCCAGACTGCCCGGCCCAGGGCCAGGCCTGGCGCTCCTTGAGCAATTTCGTGAAGTTACTTGAAAAATACCCTGATATGCCTGAAGTCGCCGGCAGATGGGTGCGCGATACATATTCGGCCATCCTGAATACGGACGGGCAACTTCCGGCCCCGCATACGCCGCTCCGCCGGCGGGCAGAGCGGTTGATGAGCGGTTCCGCAGCCACTCGAATCCGCCCGATTTCTCCCAAAAGGCTGCGCATCCTCTCCTTTCACTGGCATACAGCCCACCAATACGAACTGTTCAAACTGCCGCACGATTTTTTTCTGGTGCACGGGGTGGGGGCGCCAGCATCGCAAAAATGGAATATCGAGTTACGGCCCGCGCCGGACAATATCCGCTTTATCAGTCATAGGGGGCTGGATCCACGGGATTATGATCTGGCCATAGTGCCTTTTGATGAAAACGTGCTTGCCCCGCAATATTGCAACGGCGTTCTCCACCCGAGGTGGGGAGAGCTTTTCCTGTGGTTCCTGCACAATGTTCCCTTGCCGAAAATCGGTATCTGCCACGGCACACCGCTGTTTTACGGCCAGTGGGACATCACCTATGCCAAACCGGACCTGATGCGGGTCATTGAAGCGGAACGGTTGAGGCTGGTGGAGGCGGTCAAGGATTTTACCGTGGTCTGCAACTCGCACCAGGCTGAACGGGAATGGGGTTTTGCCCGATCCACCGTGATCTGGCATGGCTTTGACCCTATGGAATTCCCGCCGCGCGACAGGGAAAGTTTCGGTTGCTTGACGCTGGAGCAAGAAACCATGCGGGCCAAGCCATTTTACAACGGTTTTTTTATACACCGGGAAACTTGTGTGGACTTGCCCGAGGCCCATACCCCCCATCATATTAAAGTTCCGTCTCCCCGGAATGGTGACCTTAAGGGCAATCTTTACGCCAGAGCTAAATTTCGCAACTATGTGGATGAACTGCGCAAGTATGCCGTATATTTCAACCCCACTGTGAGATCCTGTATGCCGCGCACCAGGGGCGAAGCCATGCTGTGCGGCCTTGTGCCTGTGAGTTTGCTTAACCATGATGCGGATATGTTCATAAAAAACGGGGTGAACGGTTTTATAGGAAGCTGCCCCCGGGAACTGCGGGAACATATAACATTCTGCCTGGAAAGACCGGCGGCAGCCTGGAAAATAGGCTTGGAGGCGCGGAAAAGCGCGTGTGCTCTGTTCTCTTTGGATCGTTATCTTGCGGAATGGCAAACGCTTTTACAAGCGGCAATATAGGCTGTTTAAGCCCCGAAAGAGAGAGGTCTAATGTTTCATTATATGTCCACAGCCTTTGATTTGCGGGGTAGATCATGAAAATTTTCGTGACTGGCGCGGCTGGTTTCATAGGCAGCCATCTTTGTCGGGCGCTTCTGAGCCGGGGAGACCAAGTGTTGGGCTTGGACAACTTCGACCCTTTCTATTCCCGCGCTCAGAAGGAAGACAACCTGGCCTTCGCCACCGAAGGCGGGGCGCTTGAATTTTTGGAAGGCGACATACGGGAGGCGGAGATATTGGATCGTTGCCTGACGGCCGGGGGCGAAAGCCCGGACGCGGTCATTCATCTGGCGGCCCTGGCCGGAATTCAACCTAGCTTGGCCGAGCCCTTGAGATATCAGGATGTCAATCTCAACGGCAC
>WRHT01000021.1 GCA_009783115.1 Desulfovibrionaceae bacterium
CGCCCCCCCCGCCTGCTTCCGCCCCCCATCCCGCCGCCGTAAGGCAGCGCCCCCGCCAGTATTCCGCCATGTTCAGAAAATTTTCCACCAAGCCGGAGAAGTTTTCCGTAGTCAGGGCGCGTAGAGAGGGGGCTATCTGCAGACAGACAAAACTCTCGTTATCATCCAGAGCCAAGGTCGCGCCGCTGGTTTTGGCAAAGACATACTGCCCCTGCAAAAGCTCTCGGTAGAGGTCTTCCCGGCCCGTGGCCGGAATATCGGCCACGGGCGCGATGAGCAGAAGCTGTTCTGCATCGGGAAGATGCTCGATGAGCAGGGCTATGTCGTCAAAATTGACGTGGACCTTGCCGCCCTCCCTGATCGCCAGCTGGGTCCGCAACTGGGCTGACAAGGTCTGGATAAGGCTGCTAAAGGCGTTTTCCATGAGCTGTTTCTCCTATTGGTAAAAATCACACTAACCGCCTCATTCCGTTTCACCGAGAACCACTTCCCGGCCGCGTGCCAAAATGTCGATGCGCACATTCTCCAGCTTGGGCTCGGGCCGGGGGCCTTCGCCGATGACCGGCGCGCCCAGGTCGATATCCACCACAACCTCGTACATGAAGCGCTCCAGGCCGGGATCGTAATTACCTCCAGTGGGGAAATTCTGGCGCATAATCTCTTGGCCGGCCTTGGGATCGCCGGCGCAGGCAGTTTTGAAGGCGCTGATCCGGTAAAGGCCCTTGGCCGCATCCAGAACGTCAATGCGCGTATTCTGCTCCATCTGGCCGCCCATCCCGGCCATCAGCCCCCAGTTTCCGATAAGTCCATTATTTAGGGCGGAGCTGGTCCGCGGATCAGTCGCCTTGACCAGGCCGGCCAGGGCAGCTCCGAGCAGGTTTTGCCCGGCCAGGTTGGAAAGCATGCCGGCCGTGTAGGAATCGGGAAAGAGGTTGATGAAGTCCTGTTCCGTTGTTCCGGTCTGCTTCGGATGGTGCAGGCGTCCATTCACAAAAATCCCATCCCGGTTGTAATCATTCAAAAATACCTGGCTCAGGCCCAAATCTGTCCGTCCGCGCTCAGGGCCTTTGCCGGGTCTCGGCCCCAGCAGCAGATCGTCCAGGGCGTCCTTGCGGATATGCTCCTGTATGGCCGGCATTTCCGATTTCAGGCTCTGGTTCAGGCCGGCCAGTTGCGGCATGACCACGCCACCCAGCCCACGCGTGATAAAGTTCCCCGCTCCCAGCAGTTCCCGCTGCCGGGGCAGGGAAAGGTCGCGCTCGCGGATTTCAAAGGGGTTGAGGTCTGTCGTTAAGGTCTTCTCCGGCAGGATATTCCCCATGGCGCGCAAAAACAAGCTGTGGGTCTGCAAGGCCAGCTTGCCTTCCTCGGTCTTGTCGTGGGCCGCCAAATGGAGCATGTCGCGGAAAGGGCCGGGCCGGGTAAGGGCGCTGGCGAAGGCTTCCGGGGAATTCCCGTTCATGAGTTGCAGCATGCCCAGGCGCACGCCAAGCTGTTGGGCGGGCTCGAAAAAGCTGGCTCCTTTTCCGGCAAAAACCGGATCGAAAAAGGTGGCTCCGCTCATGAGCTGGTTCAAGGAAAGCATCAGAGTCTTGGCTTCTTGTCCGCTCCTGGCGGTCAGCATCTCCCCGAAAATCTGGGCCGTGTTTCTGGTTATCTGGTGCAGGGCTGGCAAGAGCGCCTCATCCGGGACCATGCCCAATTCCAGGCAGCCGCGCACAAACATATCGCGCTGCTCCGGGGGAAGCTTGCCCGCCACCGTTTCGATCTTGCCGAAAAATTCATTCAGCACCGCCGTGCGCGCTTCCAGAATCTGCGCCTGGGTGACGGGCTGAAGACTGCCTGCCGCCGCTATATGAATGCGGTTGTCCATCTCGCCGCGCATCTCGCGCCAAAGTTCCGGGCTCAGTTTGGCCTGAGGGTCGAGGGCCTGGGCGCGGGTGCTTATCTGCGCGAACAGCCCGTCTTGGCCCTGATCCAGGGCGCGGAAGGGCGCGGCAAGATCCAGGGCGTTGCGAAAGCGGTCATTTGTCCCCACGTCCAGGGGCGGGCGAAGCTCGAACGCCGTCACGTTTATGGCGCCTTCTTTGGTTATGTTGAGGCTCATGGTGAACTGCCCCATAGTCTTCAGCAGTTCCGGGGGGGAGGTGGGGGAGGTGAAATCCGCCTTGATTGATCCGTCTGTCTGGCGGCTTAGGCTCACGCTGAGGCCGGAGTGTTCGTCAAAATTCGTCCCGGCCATGACCGAAACCAGCTTCAAGGGCAGGGCCGCGGACTGGCTCAGGCAGGACATAACGTTGGTCACCTGTTTCTCGCTGCCGTCCGGGTGGCAGATCTCCTGGCAGAACCTCTCCAGGCGCTTGGACAGGGAACTCTCCTCCCCCTTCTGGTAAGCGGCTTTGTCCGCGTCATCAAGAAATTTAAAATCAGGGTCGCGGCCTGTCTGCACGCTTACCGTCCTTTCATCCCGCGTGAAGCTGAATGTCGGCGGGGGCAGCTTTTGGCCGTTAAAGATATTGGCGAGCCTTGGGGGATCCAGAAGCAACTGGTTTTTAGCGCCCTCGCGGCTGATTTCGGAGGACATCAAGGTGTCGCAGAGGGCGGACACCTGGTCAAGGGTGACTACGCTTGGCTTTATCATCTGGGCGGTGAACGTGTTCCAGGGAATAAACTTGACGAGATTGTCAATGGCCATCCTCTTAGTATCCCCAAGCTTTTCCAAAAGCGCTTTTTCATCCGCGAGGCAGCGCTTGACTATGGCCTGCGTAAGGTCGTCGCCCTTAAGGTTTTCCGGCGGGGCTTGCCTGAAAAGCGCCGTATAAACGGTTTCCGGGGTCAGCTTCCCGTCAGGCTGGATTTGGCGCATGGTTCCGGCGCCCAATTCCGCAATGGCCCGATGGAGGGCAACGGAGGTTGTCCTGGTGTCCAGGTTCATGTCCGCCAGAGCGAGCCTGTCCGCCAGCGAACCGGGCAGGGTGCGCGAATGGTCCAGGGCCACGCTCTGGTCAGAGGAGAGGGCGGGGGGCTTCGCGTAGGACACGCCGTATTGAAGGGACTTGTCGGTGAGGATGCTGGGGTGAAAGCCGCCCGTGGCGGCCAGGCTCTCAAGGCGGGTTCTCGCCGTATCCCGCACCAGGGCTATGTCCTCGGGCGAAGTTATACCCCTGTCGGCGCAGAGTTTGTCTATGGCGCTGTTGAAGTTGTTTTGCGGGTCTGTTCCATCCAGGAACTTGTTCACCACACCCTGGTTGTGCGCATTGACCCGCGCTTTTTCCTGCTCGGCCACGAGGGTCAGATCTTTGACCATGCGGGCGGTGAGGGGCTTGCCGCTCTCCCAAAGGCCGTTGAGATCGGAATTTTTGATCAGGCTGGCGATATGGCTGCCATATTCTTGGCGCAGGGTTTTCACAAAGGTTTCAATGGCCTCCCGCTTGGCGGCCGAGGAAATGAACAGGGAGCTGAGTGTCCCGGTTCCGGTTGTGGAAATTTTGCCGCCGCTGACGCTGAGGATGTTGTCCCGGTTGGCCTGGCTGGCCTGATCCGCTAACTGGGTAAAAATATTCATGTTTATGGGTTGCGTATTGACGGATGACATGCCGTGACACTCCTTATTATAGCCCGTTAATTTTCAGGTGCTCCCTCCGGCGCGTGGAACAGGCTCAGTTCCCCGGCCACGCTGTACCCACTGAATCTGGGCACATGGTTCGGCGTCAATTCCCCGCTCGCGGGATTCCAGATCAGAAGCGAGAGCCTGTCCATTTCCGCCCGGCTGATGGTCAGCGTGGAAACGGCGCTCTGGCTGCTGCGGGTTTCATCCAGCTTGATGACAGGCCTGTTGCCGATCAAGGCCGAATGCGCGGGGATGGTGCTGGTGACCCGGATGACGAAATCGCCGTTGGGTTTCTTTTGAATGTCTATGGTCCTGTTTGCCTTGTCCTCAAGGGTGCCGAGCGTGAACGCGCTGTTGCGGGCCATGCTGGGGCCGAAGTCCGGCGCGATAGACTGGGTGCCGCGCAGAACCGCCGCGCTCTCCATTTCCCGGCTTGACAGGCAGGCCAGGACCATGGTTTTTATCCTGTCCGCGGGCGATAACTGGCTGAAAACAGCGTTATTGCTGCCGGTGACAATCTGGGCAAAGCCGTTATACGCGGTAGCCATGGCCGCCTGTTGGCGCCTTACCGCAAGCGTGCCCGGATCCAGTCCGGCTTCTTCCCCGGGCCTGAGCAGCGACTCTTCGGGTATATCCCCGGCATGCGGCAGGGTGGTTCCGCCAACGGTGATCCGGGGCACCTGGGGGCCGTGGCTGGTGATATCCCGCGCAAATGCGGAGCCGCCGGCGCCGCTCATCTGGCGCTGCATTTCCAGCAGGATAAAAATAGACATGTCGTTTGCGAGCTGCCGGCCCCCCATCTCCCGCGCCATGGCCAAATCCGGGCTCTTTGTCACGCGAATATTTTCCTGGAGGGGCTGGTGGCCGGGCAGAAGGGCGCGCACGTCAAGGGAGAACGCATCCGCATACCGGGGGGTGGGCCGTAGCGCGGCTTCTTTCGCCATGAACTCATCAAGATCAATGCCCCCCGCCTGGGCGAGAGACTCCATAAACCTGCTCACGATGAGATTTCTGTTGGCCATGCCCGGGTCCGTTGCGGCGCTGAAAGCGATCATGGCCCGCATTTCCTGCCCCAGGGACGTATCCAGGTTGGCAAAAATCTCCCGCGCCTCACGCGTGTTTATTCCCGCATTCAGCATGCCCAGGCTCAGGCAGTCGCCCATGTAGTTCCGGCCCGCGCCGCCTTCCTGCTTGAGCGATGGATCCAGCAGGGCGAAGCCCTTAAAGAGGAAGTTGCCCAAATTTTCAATGGCATCCATGAATTGTTTCGGGTTGGTGGCGTTGCCCAGGGCGGTGAAGGCCTCCGGGGGAAGATTCCCGGCGTGACCCGAGAGAGCGCGCACATAGTCCGGGGTGACGGGATTCGGGGAATTCAGCGCCAGGTTTTGCAAAAAGGCGGCTTCCCCCGGATTGACCACGGCTCCGGCGGCCAGGTAGGCCTCGACAAACGTGTTGACCCGTGCGCCAATCATGACCCCCGCGGCCCCAAAGGTGACCTCGCGCTTGCCCATATCGCCCGCCTTGTCAATATCCGAGGCGATGGCTTTGGCCAGGCCCGCCATGGCTATATCGTTCATGGGAGCCGTAATTCCCGCCCGCGTCATGGCTCCGGCCAGGACCGTGCGCAAGGGGTTTTCCGGATTCGAAACATCGGACATGGTTGCCCGTAGCTTCTCGTTGGCCTGGATGTTCAGGTGGGTTTGAATCCGTTCCTCAAGCTGCTTCGGGTTCATCAATTTAGCGCCCTGAAAAAAGTCCTCCTTAATGATATTTTTTATGTTCCGCGGCAGATCCGCCTTGTCCAGGCGGTCTTGCAAGAGAGCAAAATTACCCGCGGCATTCTGGACAACGGTCCGGATATCTCTTTCGTCAGCCTGTTTGAAACCATCCGTCCGCCCTTTGATGCGGTCAAGGATCAGAGAATTCAGACTGGCCTTGTCCGCGGGGGCCATTTTGAAACTTGTCAGCCCCAGCACCCGGCCGGCGTAATCCTCAAGACGGGACGTTTCACGCATGACTATGTTGGAAATCAGGCCTTTTTTATCGCCCATCATCCGAGCGTCCGCCTTGGCGGCCGCCGCGACCGCCGTGTCCAACTGCCCCAGAAGCCCGTTGATTTGTCTGCCGGTCAGGGGGGTGGAAGCGCTTACGCGCCCCAGGATCGCGTCCGCCCACTCGGTGACCTTGGCGTATTGCGGGTCATTATGCACGGCTTGGCGCAGGGCATCGATGGTGCGTGCATTTGCCTCCCGCGCGCCGCCGATGTTCAAAAGGGATTTGATCCAGGCGCCCTTCTCCCCCTGCACAAAAGCGGACTGCTGCTGATCCGTGCGAATAGCGGTGTTGCCGAGTGAAGTGCCGACGGTCCTGAAATCGCTTACGGTGAGAGACATTTTTATCTCCTTTATATTTCTACTCCGCGCGGAACATGCGCACTTCACCGCTCAGGCTCTGTTCGCTGAAGGATGTTTGGTATTCCATCGGCACGGTTGCTCCCTTAAGGCTCCAGTCCAGGGTCGAGAGTCTGTCCAGTTCCGCCCCGCTTATGGTCAGCGTGCCGGCGGCGCTCAGGCCGCTGCGCTTTTCGTCCAGCATGGCGCTGGGTTCGCTTGGAAGAAGGGCCATGCGTGAAGAAAAGGAGTGCTTGGCCGTGATGACGAAATCGCCATCGGAATTTTTGTAAATGTCTATGCTTCTGCCCGCCCCGGACTGGGTCGGAACAAAGGCCACAGCGTCATCGTCATCGGCCCCGTATTGCGGCGTAACGGACTGCGCGCCGTACACCATCACCCCATGCTCTATGCCCTGGTCCGCCAGGCTGGCCAGGATCAGGACTTTCGCCTTGTCCGCCTGCGCCAATGCGCTGAAAACAGCGTCATCCCTGCCGGTGACAAGTTTGGCAAACACGGTGTACGCGGCGTCAATGACAGCCCGTTCCTGCCGCTCCTGAAGGGTTATGGCGTCAAGGCTCTCTTCTCCCGGCCTGAGCAGTGATTGCACAGGCACATCAGCCTTGGAACGCTGCACGGTGGTTCCGCCAACGGTAATTGTGGCGCCGGGGCGGATGATGTCTTTTTCAAACTGGGAATAGGTTTCCTTGGGAAGACCGCCCATATGGCGCCTCATTTCCCTTTGGATAATATCCGACATCCCATTCGCGAATTTCCGGCCCGCCATATACCGCGCCTCCGGCAAATCATCGCTTGTCTCCAGGGGAATATCACCCTGCACAGGCTCGTAATCCGGAGCATTCTGCGTTGGTTTGTACGCGTCAACGACAATTTTGATCTGCGCGGCAACGATGGCTCTTGCCTCATCACGGCTGACCTTGCGGCTGTTTTGCAGGCCCGCCTTGTCAATGGCCGCTCCAATAGCTTCACCCAGGCCCTCTATGACCGTATCGCTCGCGGAAACATCGATTCCAGCCATGTTCATAGCCAAGTAAAGGGACATACGCAAGGGAGTTCCCGAATGCGACACATCGGACAGGGTTTGCCGCAGTTGCGTGTTGAAAATGATGGTCTCCTGGGTTTGGATCCGTTCCTCAAGCTTTTCCGGGGTCATCAGGCGCTGGCCCTGGAAAATTTCCTTCTGCAGGCCATCCTTTATATTCTGCGGCAAATCCGCTTCGTCCAGGCTGGTTTTCAGGAGCAGCACATCCAGTACGGCTCTCTGGACAACGGCCTGAAGGGTTCGCTCATCGGGGGCCTTTGCAAAATCTCCCGCGTATTCCAGGATGCGGCTGGAGACCACGGAATTCAGCATGTTTTTGTCCGCGGCGGCCAGAAGAAAATTCTCATCCCCCATCGCTTTTGCGGCGAAGGTGTCGATAGTGGACATCATGCGCATGGACATGTTGGAAAACAGGGCTTTGTTATGGTTGGCGACCGCTGTGTCCAGCCGCTCCAGAAGCTGGGTGACTTGTTTGCCCGTCAGGGGGGTGGAGGTGCTCAGGCGCCCCAAGAGTGCCTCCGCCTGGTCGGTAACCTTGGCGTATTGCGGGTCATGGCGCACGGCCTGGCGCAGGGCATCAATGGTGTTGGCATTGGCCTCCCGCGCCCCGCCGATGTTCAAAAGGGATTTGATCCAGGCGCCCTTCTCCCCCTGCACAAAAGCGGAATGCTCCTGATTCGTGTGAAGAGCGGCGTTGCCGGCTGAATCGCCGACGGCTCTGAAATCGCTTACGCTGAGATTCATAGTCATATTTTCGTCCTCTTGCTTTAGGCGGAATCCGAGCTTGCCGCCACAGGAATGTTTCCTTAGGCGGGCTGGTAACCCGGCAGAAGGGCGCGCACCTCAGGTGAGAACTCGTCCGCGCTCTCGGGGATCTGCCCGAATACACTGTCAATGACGGCGTCAATAGCTCTATCATCACGGCCCGCCAGCCGGCCCAGAGCCTCCGTGAGCCTGTTCAGGGTGAAACCATTGCTGGCCATGAACGGATCACTACCGCTCGCGAAAGCGAACATAGCCCGCATTTCCTGGCCCAGGGGCGAGGTCAGGCTTTTAAACAACGCTTGCGCGCTATCCTTACCCACCGCTCCCGCGATGGCCAGGCCCAGGCAGTGACGAACGAAGCTCTGCTGGCCCCCGGCGCCTTCCAGCTTGAGCGATTTGTCCAGCGAATTGAAGCCAATTTCCACAAGTTTGCCCAATTTTTCAACAACCTCCAGAAATTGTTTCGGGCTGGAGGCCTGCCCCAGGGCGGTGAAGGTCTCCGGGGGAATATCTCGAGCGCGCTCCATGAGGGCCCGCAAGTATGGTTCGGAGATGGGAACGGGGGAACTCATCACCAACTCCCGCATAAAGGCGACTTGACGTGTATCTCCCACGTTTTTGATGTTTTTGTAAGCATCAGCGAGGGTTTTGACCTGCGCCTCGATGATGGTTTCAGCCTCCTTACGGCTGACCATGCGCCCGCCCATCTGGCCCGCCTTTTCAATGGCCGCTCCAACGGCTTCCGCCAGGCCCGCCTTGGCTTTATCGGTCATTTCCGGTAACGTGAGTCCTCCCAGTCTTTCCATAGCCAAGTCAAAATTACGGAGCAAAAATTCCTTGGACTCTTCCTGCAGAGCATCGTTGGCCCGGACGTTCAGGCGGGTCTGGATCATCCCGTCAAGCTCTTTCAGGCTAATGAAGGCGCCGTTCTGTAAAAACTCCCCCTTAATAATATTCTTTATGTTCGGCGGTAAATCCACCTTGTCCAGGCGGTCTTGCAGGGCCGCAAACGCACTTGCGGCATCACGGACAATGGCCTGGATCTGCTGTTCATTGAGCGGTTTTCTGAAATCCCCCGCCCGGGCCATGAGGCGGTCAGAAATCAGGGAAATCAGCATGCTTTTGTCCCCGGGGGACAGGTGAAAACCTTCTTTCCCCTCGAAGCGGCCAACCGAATTCCCGCTGAAAAGATCCCCGGGGGACAGGCTGAAGCCCTCATCCCCCACCGCCTCCGAGGCGTATCGGTCAATATTGGACATTACCCGCATGGCCGTCTGGGAAACCAGGGTCTTGTTTTGGTCGATCATCTGCGCGTCCGCCTTGGCCGCGGCCGCGTCCAACCGCCCCAGAAATTGGGTGACTTGTTTGCCCGTCAGGGGGGTGGAGGTGCTCAGGCGCCCCAGGAGCGCGCAGGCCTGGCCGGTAACCTTGGCGTATTGCGGATCATGGAACACAGCCTGGCGCAGAGCGTTTATGGTGTTGGCATTGGCCTCCCGCGCCCCGCCGATGTTCAAAAGGGATTTGATCCAGGCGCCTTTCTCCCCCTGCACAAAAGCGGAATGCTCCTGATTCGTGTGAAGAGCGGCATTGCCGGCTGAATCGCCGACGGCCCTGAAATCGCTTACGCTGAGATTCATAGTCATAGTTTCATCCTCCTGGAATTATTAGGCTATATGCGGATGCCGACCGGCATGTCCGGCGCGGCCGGCGTGTCGGGGGCCGTTTCCAAGCCGGCTTGGGTCTGCGCAAGGCGCCCTTTCCATTCATCCGCCATGTTGGTGAAAAATTCAATGAAGCGTTCCAGCACGACAGGTTCCAGGTTATGGGTGGAAAGCTGGCCGGACAGAATGATGGCGCCGAGGCCCGGCTGCAACCCGAGGGCCAAGCCCCCCGTGCCCAGGCCCAGGCAGTTGGCTTCAAGCAATTGGACAAGCAGGTTCTTGTCAAGGTTATCCTGGTCGATCATGCCCACAGGGGCATAGATTAGCACTGTCTGGGCCTCGCTCTTCCACTGCATGGCGAGCATCACTTCATCTATGGTCAGGGTGCAGCTCTGGTATTCGTCCAAGGCCAGCCCCTCAATGCCGAGGGATGAGCCGAAAGCTTGAAGAACCGGGGAAAAATCATCGCGGGTCATAAAACGCTCCTTTAAGGGATTTTAACGTGGCGAGGCGGTTCAGCCCCGCAGTTCAACGCTCATATCCGTAATCGTGGCTTCACCGGCCGTGGTTATAGTGATTTGCATCCGCCCCCCGAAGGGGTGGTCATCAGGCCCATTGGTCAGTTCCACCACAACGTTCCCGTTATCCATCCGACGGACTGTGCTGTCAAAATGGCTGTGCTCGGACAAGGTCATGCCCGGAAAACCAATTTCCGCCAGCATGCGCAGGTGGATCGTGCTCGCCTGGGACAGGCTTTGCATGACCCGCATGAACTGCAGATCAGAACCGGTGCACAGGTGCCGGCACTGATCCATAATCCTCACGAAAAAGGGATTGGCCGCGACATTTTCCGCTTGCGACAGGTCCTTGTGGGTCATCATAAAACCCTGCCCCTCGCCGCTGTATATGGTCATGGTGGACGGGATTCCATCTCTGCCCGACTCCCGGCGCGACCAGTCCGTGACCAGGCCGTAGGCGTTTTGCGCATCATACCCGTCCAGCGAGGACAAGGAAGGGCGCCCCAGGCGGTAATCTTCCAAGCCAAGGCGCCCGCCGGGACTACAGGCATTGTACATGCTCTGGAAGGGAATCCCCGCTTGGCCCAGCCCGAACAGGAGCGTAGGCCCCAGCATATCCCGATCGGCATCCGGGAACATGGCTTGGACGCGTTGGAACAGGCGCGTTGCGGCCACATTCAGCAATCTCGAACCCAGGTTGTCCGCATCAAGGCCCCCGGCGCTTCTCTCGCCGAGAACCGTTTGCCAGACCTGCTCCGGGCTCAAGGGCGCACCCTGGTTGGCCGCCTGGGCGACCAGGAGTTCCCGGGCATTGGCCGCAACCATCTTCAGGGCGATGCCATGCTCGAAATTGTAATCGGTCAATCCCTGGCCCACCATCTCCATCAGGGGCAAAAGCGCATTCCACTCCGCCCGCGTCAGTTTGGGCGTAACCAGAGACAGGGCCGCATAGCCCGGAAAGTCGGCGGATTTGAGGCCATAATCCTCGGCCTTTTGAAGCAGGGCGCCTGAAATATTCCGCGTCTCCATCTCTCCGTAGTAATAAAGCGGAGACTCATCCACCTCCTGGCCCACACGGGGGCCGAGGATCATGCGCAGATTATCCAGAGCCATAATACCGCCCAGCAGCCTGTCTCTAAGCACGACTTGATGGCCGCTTTCGCACCGCGTACTCAAAGCCATAAGGTTGCACCCCGCTTCCAAACCCTTGTCCCTGGAGACCAGGTCAAAAAGCGCCGCCATCTGGCCGAGGTCAGGACCAAGTTTTTGCAGAGCCAGGGAAAGAACGGCCCGGTACGCGCCGTAAACCTCATCCTTGACCTTGCCTTGCGCTTGGGCATCGAAGCGGCCGACCCCGCGCAGATTGGTCGCGCTGATATTCAGAAGAGGCCCGAACATATTGTCCGGCTTCAAACCAGGCGCCGTCAACTGCCGCAACGGACCGACAACATCGCGGCTTTCCATGATGACTACCTTGATCAGATCAGGGTCACGCAACGGGGTTCCGGGAATGATGCTGAGCAGATGCCGCTTTTCCGCGGGCGTTATCACAAACTGGCCCGGGATATCCTGATTTCTTACCGTGGGCAGGCCGACAATGAACTCCAGGGCGGGCTTCAGTTCCAGCAGGTGCGCCCGCAGAGCCTGTTCAGCCACTTCCCGGGCTTG
>WRHT01000022.1 GCA_009783115.1 Desulfovibrionaceae bacterium
AGCGGGGCAAAGGCTTCTTCCGCCGGGACGGGCAGGTGGCTTTCGCCCACGCAGAAGGTTCCGGGCCGGAGGAAGAAGGTATGCGGGTTTTTAGCCGAAAGGGTCTGCCTGGGGTCTACCAGGCTTTTGAAGTGCAGTTCCGCCCCTGGGCGGGCCAGGCTTTCGGTGTAGTTGCTTATGACCAGCCCGGAAGGCCGGGAAAGGTGCCCGTTGGACCCGAAGATGCGCCAGTTCAAGACCAGCCCGGCGTAAGGTTCGAATTCGGAGAGAAAGGCGCGCAGGTCGGCATAGCGTTGGACCTGGATGAATTCATCCAGGTCAATGAAGCCAATCCAGCGGCATTCCGGGCCATAATGGAGCAGGCAGTGGTCGTAGCTGGGCATTTGTCGCCCCTGCCCCTCCACCTCCACCAGGGTGACCCGCCCTTGGGCCAGGTAGGTTTGCAGGGCCGGGAGGGAGCGCAGGGGCAGGGCGCTCATGTTGTCATAAATATAAAAATGCTCCACCCCGCGCAGGCTGTGGTAACATAGCCATTCCTCGATGAAGAATTCTTCGTCCTTGGCGATGCAGCACAAGGCCAGATAGTGCTTCATGCGCTCTCTCTTCCCCTGGAGCTTCGGGCCAGGAGTTCCTTGGCCACGGCCAGCTTATGGTTGAAGCCGGCGTCATCGGTGCGCACGGTGGAAGCGTGCAGAAGAAAGGTCAGTACGGCCCGGCCCTCGGAAACGTGTCCGCCTTGGATGAAGAGGTCCAGCAGCTCTTCATAGCATTGGGGGATCTCGTTCAGGCTCAGGGCCTTGCGCAGAAAACGCAGGGCCGGCCCGCGCCGCCCTTGCATCCTGGACAGGTTCGCCCTGAAGGTCCAGAGTTCGGCCCGCCCGGCATGGCGTAGGCTGGCTCTGCACAAGAGCAGTTCGGCTTCGCTGAAGCGCCGGTCCTGGGCGCACAGTCCGGACAGGCGGGTGTAGGTTTCCAGTTCGCTTTCGTCCGGAGGCTGAGGAAAAGCGTCTTCAGCCGTAATCATGTCCGGGGAGTTTCCCCGCGCGAGGCGTTCTTCCAAGGCTGGCAAAAAACGCAGCGCGGCCGTGTCTTTTTCCTGTTTTTCCGCCAGCAGACGCTGGAAATCCGCATAATCCACCGTGGGCTTGGAGGAGAGCACGTCCGAGCGTCCGCGGTGGATGCGCCGCTCCACATCCTGCTGGGATTTGAGCAGGTAGTGGTTGACGCAGGCCCGGTCCCAGGAGATGGGGGCCAGGGAAGCTCCGAAGGGCAGAGGGCGGAAATGCTCGTTGACCGCCTTTTCTCCGCGGCAGGGAAAAAAGGCGTGGGCGGTATTCACGTTGGCGGTTTTTTCCGGCTGCACCAGGCTTTTGACATGGAAATGCAGTGGGTGCGCTTTAATGAAACGTTCCTGGTAATTGCGCAGCACCAGGCCGGACGGGCGGCTGATGAAGCCGCTGGAGCCGAAGCATTTCCAGTTCAGGGCCAGGCAGGAAAATTCCTCGTACTCAGACAGGAGCCGGCGCAAATCATCGGTTTCCAGCGGGCATAGGAATTCGTCCAGATCAATGAAGGCCAGCCATTTGCAGCGCGGGCCGTAGTTTTGCAGGCAATGGGCATAGGCCGGAAGCTGCATGGCCCGGCCGGCGATGCTGTTCAGCGTGAGGCCGCCGGCATCGATGAGTTTGCGGATAAAGGGATTTTCATCCAGGGGCCGGGCGCTCATGTTGTCATAAACAAAAAAATGCTCCACCCCGATAAGCCGGTGATAAGTGAACCATTCCTCCAGAAAAGGGTCTTCGTCTTTGAGGATGCAGCAAACCGCCAGGTAATGCTCGGGATGGGCCATCCCTTGCAATAGCATGCCTGGCGGGTAAAAGTAAATTGCTCGCTTGGCGCGCGTTAGGGTGGTTTAACTAATAAAAAAGGTTTGACAGCAAGACGTTTTGAGATGATAGTTTCAAGGCTTAATCTCCGCGGGGGACAAGTTATGTTGCCGTTGATTTTGCTTGTGGACGACAACCTGACCAATCTTAAATATGCCGGTCTTCAACTGGCCGATGCTTCCTATGCTATAAAACTGGCTAAATCCGGGGAACAGGCCCTGAAAATCGCTTTGATGAGCGCTCCGGATTTGATTTTGCTGGATATTGAAATGCCGGGGATGGACGGTTTTGAAACCTTGGTCCGTATGCGCCAGTACGAGCGCCTCGCCAGGGTGCCGGTCATTTTCCTCACCGGGAAACAGGACAGCGCCTCTGAAGTCAAGGCCCTGCAAATGGGAGCCTGTGATTTTATCACCAAGCCCTTTACCAAGAAGGTTCTCCAGCACAGGGTTGATTTGCATCTGCGCCTTGTCGGCTATCAGCGCCACCTGGAAGACCGGGTGCGGGACCTGGAAGATAGCCTGGCCTATTCTTTCGCTGAACTTATCGAATGCCGGGACACCGATACCGGCGGGCATGTGCAGCGCACCAGCGACTATGTTTCCATCATAGGCCGGGGTCTGCTGGAGAGAAAGCTTTTCACGGACGAATTGCAGCCGAGTGAACTGGACATGATCATCCGGGCCGCGCCCCTGCATGACATAGGCAAGATCGGGATCAGCGACCGGGTGCTGCTCAAGCCGTCCAGGCTGACTCCCGATGAGTATGCCATTATGCGGGACCATTCCCTGATCGGGGCGAGTATTCTGGAGGCCATGTTCCAGCGCAGCTCCACCCAGCGCTACCTGGTATACGCCAAAAAAATCGCTGAAAGCCATCATGAGCGCTATGACGGCCTGGGCTATCCCCACGGTTTGCGCCGCGAGGCTATTCCCCTGTGCGCCCGGATCATGTCGCTGGCGGATGTATACGACGCCCTAGTGGTCGACCGGGTTTACCGCAAGGCCATGAGCCACGAGGAGGCCCGCCAGATCATCCTTGAAGGCAAGGGGAAGCATTTCGACCCGTACATTGTGGAGATCTTTGAGGATAACCACGAGCGCTTCGCCGCCATACGGGAGAATTTTTGAAACTTATGCGACAGATTCTGCTTGTTGACGAACAGTCATTCAGCCGCATGGAAATATGCGAATACCTTGAAGGCAGGCACATGGTCATCATGGCCGAGACCGGAGGGCAGGCCCTGGAAAAAGCCCTGCGCCAGCCCTTGGATCTGATCCTGCTGGAGGTGAGGCTGCCGGACATGGATGGGTTTGAACTTTTGTCCAGACTGCGGAAAATTCCGGCCCTGGCTTGGGTTCCGGTTATTTTTCTGACCGGGTGCGGCGACGAGGAGACGGAAGTCATGGCCCTGGAGTCCGGGGCGGCGGATTTTATCGTCAAACCCGTGGAAGAGGATGTGCTATTGCACAGAATCGGCTTGCATCTGCAAATTACGCAATACCAGCGGGATATTGAACGTGTGCTGGCCTCGCTGGAAGACAGCATCATAATTTCTTTCGCCGACCTTATCGAAACCCGGGGGAAAAATATCAACAACCATGACCGTAAGGTCGGCCAGCTCATGCGGATACTCTGCCATGAACTGCTGGATGCCGGAGAATTCGCCGGCGAGCTGGACGAAGAGCGCATACGTGACATGGTGCGGGCCGCGCCCTTGCACGACATAGGCAAAATAGGCATCAGCGATACGATTTTGCTTAAGCCCGGCAAGCTCAGTCCCGAAGAATTCGCGATAGTCAAGGAGCATACGGCCATCGGGGGCAGGGTCTTGCGCAGGCTCCATGAGCATAACAAGTTCCAGGAGCATTTGCTCTGCGCCGCCGTTATGGCCGAGAACCACCATGAGCGTTATGACGGCCAGGGTTATCCACACGGATTGCGCGGCGAGGATATTCCCTTGAGCGCCAGGATTATGGCGGTGGTTAATGTTTATGCCTCGTTGATCTCGGATTCCGTTTTTCGTCTGGCCTTGAGCCATGATGAGGCTTGCGCCCGTATCATGGCCGGCCGTGAGACGGAGTTTGACCCCAGGGTGCTGGACGCCTTCGAGCGCGTCGTGGATGAGATAAGAATCCTGCCTTGATAAATTGACCATGCCGCGTGTCGCCACAGCCGTTGCCAGTCAGCGGAGAAGCGCTTGCGGCGTGTTTTGTAACGGAGTCTGCAATGGATAAAAAAAACGTCGGGCCGGCGCTGGAACAGGGCCTGAAGCGGGAAAACGCCCGCCTGAAAGAAAGGCTGTCCGCCATGAAGCGCAGCCTAATCGAGGCTAAGAGCCGCATATCCGGAATGGAGCAGCCCAAGTCGGAAGCCGAGATCGTCGAACATATCTGGCGTATTCTTGATGAAATGCCGTTGCCCTGCACCCTGCGCAATGTTCGCGGCGCGCTTATCCGTTGCAACCGGGCGATGCTGGATCTTTTGGGACTGGATAACGCCGGTGAATTCCTGGAAAACCCCCAGAATTTCGCGTCCAAGTTCCAGCCATGCGGACAGAGCAGCACGGACAAGGCCGCGGCCATGATCCGCAAGGCCCTGCGTTCCGGGTATGCGGAATTTGACTGGGAACATTGCGATGTGAACGGCGTGCGAATCCCCACCTGGGTCATCCTGTCATCTATTGTCTGGGGAAAGCAGACCATGCTCTTCGCCTACATCCACGATCTGCGCCCCATCAAGGTCAGCGCGGACAGGGCCTGGGCGGTGGAACAATACTCGCGGGCCATGCTCAACGCTATGCCCTTGGCCTGTCTTTTTCTGGAAGATGGGGAGATCGTCGAATGTAACCAGGAGGCGCTCAGGCAGTTCAAAGCCTCCTCCAAGCGGGCTTTTTTCAAGAATTTTTTCAGCGAGTGCATGCCTGAAACCCAGCCGGACGGCGTGAACAGCCGGGAGGGAGTCTTGCGCTTTGTCCACGAAACCATGGATAAGGGGCATCTGGAGCGCGAATGGATGCACCGCACGATGGACGGCCAGCTTTATCCCTCGGAAGTTTCCCTGGTGCGGGTCAGGTGGCAGGACGGCTTCCGGGTGGTGGTCTATGTCCGTAACCTGGCGGAGATCAAAAACAAGGAGCGTCAGCTACAGGAGGTGAACCGGCGCGCCCAGGAGCTGGAGGTGCAGGCCAAGGCCGCGGAACTGCTCTCCAAGGGCAAGAGTGAATTTTTGGCCAAGATGAGCCATGAGATCCGCACCCCGCTGAATGCCATTATCGGCTATTGCGAAGTAGCCATGCAAAGGGATATGCCGCCGGAAACCCTGGACAGCCTGGACAAAATTTACAGCGCCGGGCGTACCCTCCTCAGCATGGTCAACGACATCCTGGATATTTCCAAGATTGAGTCCGGCAGTTTTGAAATGGTGGAAACAGAGTATGACGTTTCCTCCATGATCAATGACACCATCAATATCAATATGGTGCGCATCGGCACCAAACCCGTGGTTTTCAACCTGGAGGTGGATGAAAGGCTGCCCCGCAGATTATTCGGCGACGAGCTCCGGATCAAACAGGTTCTTAACAATCTGCTCAGCAATGCCTTCAAGTTTACCAAGGCTGGGTCAGTAACCTTGGAAATACGCCTGGATCAGGGGCAGGCGGATGAAGAAAACGCGATAAGGCCGGGTTCGGCCATACTGGTGCGCTTTGTGGTGCGGGATACCGGCCGGGGCATTCTCAAAAAGGATTTGGAAAAGATCTTCTCCCCATACAGCCAGGTGGACGTTTACGCCAACCGCATGATCGAGGGCACCGGCCTGGGCCTGGCCATCTGCCGGAACCTCAGCGCCATGATGGGCGGCACGCTTTCCGTGGAGAGCGAGCACGGACAGGGCAGCGCTTTTACGTTCGTTCTGCCGCAGTTGGTGCGGGATGCCGAGGCTATCGGCCAGGATACGGCCGCCGCCTTGAGCCATTTCCGTCTTGGGGCCAGCCGGAACCGCCGGCGGAAGTTTAAAAAGATCCTCATGCCCTATGCCCGGGCCTTGGTGGTGGACGACCTGGAAACCAACCTGGATGTGGTCAAGGGGCTGCTCGCGCCTTACAAAATTGCCGTGGATACGGCCTTGGGAGGGCAGGAGGCCATAGATTTGATCCGTTCCGCCCCTGGCCGCTACCAGTTGGTTTTTATGGACCACCGCATGCCCGGCATGGACGGGGTGGAGGCGGTGCGCATCATCCGCGATGAGATAGGCGGCGACTATGCCAGCAATGTTCCCATTGTGGCCTTGACGGCCAACGCCCTGATCGGCGACCGGGACATGTTTTTGCAGAACGGCTTCCAGGCCTTTCTGGCCAAGCCCATTGACAGCTTCAAGCTGGACGAGGTTTTGAACGTCTGGGCGAGGGACGCTGAACAGGAAGAGAAACTTTTGAAAGACAAGAATATGAAGCTGGAGGTGGAAGACTCTGCTTACGAATCCCTGGGAGCGCCTTTCAACCTGGCCGGCATGCATGTGAACGGGCTGGATCTGGGCAAGGGTATGGAGCGTTTTGACGGGGATGAGCGGCTTTATTTGCATCTGCTTCGTTCCTATATCGTCAATACCTCTGAAATTATGAAAAAACTCGGCCAGGTGCGCCGTGAATCCATAGCCGAATATGCGATGGCGGTGCATGCGCTCAAGGGCAGCAGCTATTCTTTGTGCGCCTTTGAGGTCGGATTTATGGCTGAACACCTGGAAAAAGCGGCCAATAAAGGAGATTGGGCCTATATCAGCGCGCATAATGCCTATTTTTTGGATAAGCTGGGGAAGCTCCTGGGTGAAATGGAGGCGCTTTGCCATTACCGGGAAAGCGAACCCGCGAAGGACGATCGCCCGCGCCGGTCTGAGCCGGATCCGGATTTGCTCGAAAAAATACTGTCCGCCAGCCGTAAGTATGACTATGAGGCCATGGAAAATATTCTGGTTCAAATGGAACGCTATAGTTATGACCAGAGGGATGATCTAGTGCTTTGGCTGCGGAAACAGACGGATGACCTTGAATATGAGAAGATCAGCGAGTACCTGGAGACGCTTCAGGATACCGCCGATCTGGAAAAAAGGTAGCCTGGGGTGCGTATCTATATAGCCGCTTCCTGGAAGCACCAGCATGCGGTGGGCATGTTGACCGCCAGATTGGAGGAGCGCGGGCATGAAGTCCTTTCATGGCTGCGGGAGGGCCGTCCGGAAGAGGCTTTTTTATCTCAGCGGGAACTGGCCGTATTCATCCGCTCCAAAGAAGGCCGGCGTATCTTTGAATTCTGCGCAGCTTCGGCGGTAGGCGCGGATTTGCTCATTTACCTGGGGCCTTCCGGATGCGACGCCTGGGCCGAGGTGGGCGCGGCCTATGGCGCGCGAGTCCCCATTTTTGGCCTCCTGGCCAAATCCGAAGAGGTTGGGCTGATGCGCCACATGGTCAGGAGCTGGTTCAGCTCTGTGGAAGAGATGCTGGAAGTCTTGGGGTCTATGTCGTAATATGGTGTATTTATTGAATAAAAAAAATATGTCTTGCATTTTTCTTCGAAACTTTTTACGTCATCTTCAAAAGCCGTGCGGCCTTTAGCGCCGCTCCAGGAGATGCTATGACCCGTAAAGATCGCACCGAAGGTATCTTCAGCCGCCGCGAGGTGCTGGACGAAGGCGAGCGTAGGCAGTTTTACCTGATTCAGCTTAAAAATTTACTTTCTTACGCCTACCGTTACTCCGAAGATGTCAAGAAGCGCTTTGACCGCGCCCAGTTCAATGTGGAAAAGTTCAAAGTCCTGGCCGATCTCAAACAGATACCTATTTTGAAGAAAAAAGAGCTGATTTTTCTGCAATCCATGGGACCGCGCCTGGGGGGCCTCTTGACCAAGGATTTGGGCGAACTCAAGCGTATTTTTCTTTCTCCTGGCCCCATTTTTGATCCCGAAGACCGCTCTGACGATTACTGGGGCTATACGGAAGCTTTTTACTCCGTGGGTTTCCGCCCCAACGACGTGGCCCAGATTACCTTGAATTACCATCTTTCGCCAGCCGGGCTGATGTTTGAGGAACCATTGCGCAACTTGGGCTGCGCGGTCGTACCGGCCGGTCCGGGCAATGCGGGCACGCAACTGGAGGTAATGCAAAAGCTGCGGGTTTCCGGCTATGTGGGGTCGCCGAGCTACCTGCTGCACCTGGCCCAGAAGGCGGAAGAAAAGGGGCTGAACCTGCGCAAGGATTTGTTTCTGGAGGTGGCTTTTGTCACCGGGGAGAAATTTTCCGAGAAAATGCGTTCTCACCTGGAAAAAAAGTTCGATATCATCATGCGCCAGGGCTACGGTACGGCGGATGTGGGTTGCGTGGGCTACGAGTGTTTTCATAAGAACGGGCTGCACATCGCCAGCCGGGCCTATGTGGAGATCTGCCATCCGGACACGGGCATTCCGCTGAAAGACGGCGAGGTGGGCGAAATCGTGGTGACCGCCTTTAATGAGACCTATCCGCTTATCCGCCTGGCCACCGGGGATTTGTCCTACCTGGATCGTCAGCCGTGCGCCTGCGGGCGCACCAGTCCGCGCCTGGGCGCCATTGTGGGCCGGGTGGATACCACCGCCCGGATCAAGGGCATGTTTGTCTATCCGCACCAGGTGGAACAGGTCATGGCCCGTTTTGAAGAGATCAAACGTTGGCAGATTGAGGTGACCAATCCGGGCGGCATTGACGAAATGACCCTGTTTGTTGAGGTGACCAGTTTTGAACGCACCGATGAACTGTTGCACGCGTTCAGGGAACGCATCAAGCTCAGGCCGGAGCTGAAGATTCTGGCTCCCGGCTCTTTGCCGCAACAGATCCGCCTTATTGAAGATAAACGTGTGTGGGATTAAAGGAGGTTCTCACTTTTTATGACTACCTCAGGCTGGAGCTGAAATCCTCATTCCCGGCTCTCTGCCGCGACAGATCCGCCTTATTGAAGATAAACGCGTGTGGGATTAAAGGGGATCTCACTTTTATGACTACCTCAGGCCGGAGCTGAAAATCCTCGCTCCCGGCTCTCTCTTCCGCAACAGATCCGCCTTATTGAGGATAAACGTGTGTGGGATTAAAGGGGATCTCACTTTTCACTACCTCAGGCCGGAGCTGAAAATCCTCGCTCACCGGCTCTCTCTTCCGCAACAGATCCGCCTTATTGAGGATAAACGTGTGTGGGATTAAAGGGGGTCTCATTTTTATGACTACTAAATACAAGATCGTCATGGGTTTCGTCAGCATGATAATCATCATTATGACGGTGTCTGTTATCGGGTATAAGCATCTTGCCGGCAGCACGCTAGGGGTTTCCGAATTTCGCAGGTATGCGCGGATGAATGTGCGTCTCAGCGACGCCCTGACCAATCTCAACTCGGCCGGCACCTGGACGAGCCTGTACCTGGCCTACTACAATGACGCTTTCATGGTATCGGCCATGAAAGCCATGGATGTGCTGGAGGCGGATATCGCCGCCGCCATGAAAGATATGAAGGAGCAGCAGGTTATTGATACGGCGGAGGGCATCCGCAAGAACGTGGTCATCTACAAGAAGGGGCTGGGGGATTCCTTGGACGCGTTCAACGAGATGCTGGGCGGGTACCGGGACAAGGTGCTCCCCAGCCACGCGATCATGAAGGAGGTATTCGATTTCGCGGCTGATGCCGCGCACCGGGTCAACAACCCGGATTTGCTGAATGCCATTGTAAAGGCGGAGAGTGAATACTCCGGCATGCTTTTCGCCTTGGGGCGTTTTGTCCATAGCCGTGGCGACGATGACATCAATGAAGTTTTGGCAAGCATCGTCCGTCTGGAACCCATGCTGCTGGAGATGAGGCAGTTCATCCTCACGCCGCTGGTCCGCGAAGCCCATGGCCGGCTTATGGCCGCGGCCAAGAACATGTTCGCGGCCATCGTCGCCATGCATGAATCGGGGATGCATGCCAACGATTTTGTTACCAAGATTCGCGCGATCCGCAACGCAATGTCCGTGGAAATTACGGCCATGAGCGAACGCTTCGATGAGCATATGAACGTTTATGGCGATGAGCTGTCCGCGGAAACCGGCTATGCCCAGGGAGTGCTGCTGTCCGGCGGCGTGGTCGGCGTGCTGGCGGGGGTGCTGTTGGCCGCGCTGATCATTTGGGGGCTGATCCGTATCCTGAACGACCTTTCCGCCTATGCCGAAGCCGTGGCCAACGGCGATTTGACCCACCGGCTCGATACAAAAGAAAAGGGTGAAATCGGCGCGATGATCGCCGCCTTGCGGCATATTCCTGCCAGGATTGGAAAACTGATCGCCGAGAGCCACGCCATGGCCGACAAGATCCTGATAGGGCAATATCGGGCGCGCACCGATGCCGGCGCCTTCCCCGGCGCCTTCAAGGACATGGCTCACTCTATCAATACGGTGAGTGACGCCTACACCAAGATCCTGGACGAGCTTCCTCTAGCCATTTTCAGCGCCGATACCGATTATAAGATGACTTATCTCAACAAGCTGACCCAGGCTGTTCTAGGCGGAGAAATGATCGGCCAGACCTGCGGCGGCTGCCTCAAGACCGCTCTGTGCAACACGCCCAACTGTCTCGCCAACAGGGCCATGTCCAGCGCGCAGGCGGCCAACGGCGAGGTAAGCGTTTTCCCTGTGACCGGCTCCAAGCTGGAACTTTCCGTCAATGCCATTCCGTTATACGATGCCTCCGGGACCATGCGGGGTTTCATGGAAATCTGCACGGACATAACCGAAACCAAGACCAGGCATGACACCATGAAAAAAGTGGCCGGGCAGGCCATGGAAATTTCCGACCGCGTGGCCGCCGCCTCGGAAGAGCTTGCCGCGCAGGTGGAGCAGATCTCCCGCGGAGCGGAAATGCAGCGCGACCGGGTGCATTCCACCGCCAGCGCCATGACTGAAATGAATGCCACCGTGCTTGAGGTGGCGAAAAGCGCGGGCGAAGCCTCCGATCAGAGCGAAGGCGCCCGCGCCAAGGCGCAGCATGGAGCGGAACTGGTCAACAAGGTCATGGCCGCCATCGGCATGGTGAACGCGGTGGGGCAGAACCTGCAGAGCAATATGCAGGAACTGGGCAAGCAGGCCGAGAACATCGGCAACGTGATGAACGTCATTTCCGACATCGCGGACCAGACTAACCTGCTGGCGTTGAACGCGGCTATTGAAGCCGCCCGGGCCGGCGAGGCCGGGCGCGGTTTCGCCGTGGTCGCTGATGAAGTCAGGAAGCTCGCGGAAAAGACCATGCAGGCGACCCAGGAAGTTGGCTCCTCCATTCATGCGGTGCAACAGTCCGTGCACGTCAACATTGAAGAAGTTGGCAAGTCCGTCGCCAGCGTGGCCGAGGCCAACGGCTTGGCCGATTCTTCCGGCGATGCCCTCAATGAAATCGTGACCCTGGGCGCCGCCAACTCCGCGA
>WRHT01000023.1 GCA_009783115.1 Desulfovibrionaceae bacterium
GGCCGTCGTCAGCGTGTTTTTCCTCAGCGCCTGCGGCAAACAGACCATCCAGCCCGGTTCGGATCAGGCGCCGGCGGAAACCTGGGATTCCACCGCGGTTGAGGGAGACGGTGCCGTGTCCGCGGATCTGTCCGGAGGCAGCAGGCCGTATATCAAAAACGGAAAAACTTATGTGCCGCTGACCAGCGCCTCCGGGTTTGTGGAGGAAGGCATTGCCTCCTGGTACGGCAAGGATTTCCACGGCAAACAGACGGCCAACGGTGAGCGTTACGACATGAACGCAATGACCGCCGCGCATAAGACCCTGCCCTTCGGCAGCATGGTGCGGGTAACCAACCTGGAGAACAACCGGAGCGTGGTGGTGCGCATCAATGACCGCGGGCCTTTCGTGGGCGAGCGGATCATTGATCTGACTTACAGCGGGGCGACGCAACTGGGTTTTGCGGAAAGCGGCACGGCCATAGTGCGCCTGACCGCTTTGGAAGATGCCCCTTCCGCCGGCCAGACGCAGAGGAGCGCCGTGAGCCTTCCGCCTGCCGCCGTCTCCGCGCCGGTCCCTTCTTCTTCGGCTGTCCAGACCGCGAGCCAGTCTGAAAGCGGTTTTTACATCCAGGTGGGGGCTTTTTCCGTGGAGCCCAACGCCAACAGGCTGATGCAGCAATTGCGTTCAAGGGGCTACAACGTCCGCACGCTTTATTCCGATGGCAACAAGCTCTGGCGGGTGCAGGTGGGGCCGTACGCCCGCCTGGAACAGGCCAACGGCGTGGCCCGGACCCTGGAAGAAGAGTATGGCCGCAATTTTGTGATATCATATTGATTTATTTTATCCGTTCTTCATAATTCCGGGGGGCGCAGCCCCCCGGAGGCTTCGTTTTATGGAAACCCGTCCCCGTATCCTGGAATTCGCCGTCAGCGGCATGCACTGCGCCGCCTGTTCCAGCCGTATTGAACGCGCCTTGTCCGCTCTGGCGGGAGTTCAGCGGGCCGAGGTGAACTTGGTCACGGAAAAGGCCCGTGTGTTTCTGGAAGAAAGGGCGGAGCTGACCGGGATCTGCCGGTTGGCGCTCAGCCGGGTTGAAGGTTTAGGTTTTAGCGCGGCCTTGGAGGAATACGGGCCGGATGGCGGCGTGCCCCTGAGCGAGGCCGCGATCCGTTGGAAAGAACAGGAGGCCAGGCAGGAGGCCGATCTGGCCCGGCGTTGGCGGGAGCTGCGTTTGGCCATGGGCTTCGCCCTGGCCCTGTTGATCCTTTCCATGGGGCACATGCTCGGCCTGCCCTTGCCTTTTTTTATGGACTCCCACAGCTCCCCGCGCGTTTTCGCCCTGGTCCAACTGGCCTTGTGTCTGCCGGCGCTTTTGGCCGGGAGGCGTTTTTACCTTTCCGGGCTGCCGGCTCTGCGGCGTCTCGTTCCCAACATGGATTCCCTGGTGGCCCTGGGCACGGGCGCGGCCTTTCTGCACAGCCTTTTCAACACGGCGGAGGTTTTGCTCCTGCCCGTAGGGGCCCAGGCGGCCGTGCCTCTGGTCATGGATCTGTATTATGAATCCGCGGCCGTAATCCTGGTTTTGGTTTCTCTGGGCAAGTACCTGGAATTGCGCGCCAGGGCAAAAACTTCGGCGGCGGTCAAAGGTTTGCTGGATCTGGCCCCGGTCCGGACCACCCTCCTGCCGGATGGGCGCATGGATGGTTCCAGGCGGGAGATTTCCGCCGCCGGGGTGCGGGTTGGTGATGTGTTGCTGGTCCGTCCCGGGGAGCGGGTTCCGGTGGATGGCGCTCTCCTGGAAGGGAGATCCAGTCTGGACGAATCCATGCTCACCGGCGAAAGCCTGCCGGTGGATAAAACCCCTGGGGAGCAGATCGTTGGAGGAACCTTGAATTTACATGGGGTCTTTGCCATGCGCGCCGAGCGGGTAGGGGCGGATATGGCCCTGGCGCGGATTATCGCCATGGTGCGGAGCGCCCAGGGGGGCAAGGCCCCCATAGCCGCCCTGGCCGACCGCGTCAGCCTGTATTTTGTGCCGGCGGTCATGGCCGTGGCCCTTTGCGCCGCCTTGGCCTGGCTGGCCGGCGGGGCCGGCGCCGCCTTTGCCGCGCGCGTCTTTATCTCGGTCATGGTCATTGCCTGCCCCTGCGCCCTGGGTCTGGCCACGCCCATATCCATCATAGCTGGGACCGGAAGGGGGGCGCAGCTGGGAATCTTCTTCAAAGGCGGGGAAGCCTTGGAAAAAGCCGCCGCCCTGCGGGTCCTGGTCCTGGACAAAACCGGCACCCTGACCCTTGGGCAGCCGGCCCTTACGGATATACTCCCGCTCTCCGCCGGCAGATCCTTGCAAGAGGACGAAATTCTGGCCCTGGCCGCGTCCCTGGAGGCCTTTTCAGAACATCCCCTTGCCCTGGCCGTGAGCAGGGAGGCGCGGGAGCGTGGACTGGCTTTACATCCGGCGCGTGATTTTCAGGCGCTGCCCGGACTGGGGGTGGAGGCGGATCTCGTGCTGGATCGGGGGGTGGAGCATTACCGCCTGGGCCGGGGGCAGGACGCATCGGGGGCGGACGTTGAATTGGAAGGGCTTCTGAAGAAGCTGGGGGAGGAAGGCAAAACTCCGCTTCTCCTGTCACGCGGGCGGGAGTCCGTGGCCCTGCTGGCGGTGGCCGACCCTCCCAGACCGGAGAGCGCCGGAGTGATTCGATCCTTGCGCCGGATGGGATTAAAGGTGCTGATGCTTACCGGCGACAACCGGAGAACCGCCGGGGCCATGGCCGCGAGGTTGGGGCTGGATGAGTTCCTGGCCGAGGTTCTGCCCGAAGACAAGGCCGCTAAAATTGCCGGATTGAAGGAGGGCGGCCTGAAGACCGGAATGGTGGGGGACGGGATCAACGATGCCCCGGCTCTGGCTTTGGCGGATGTTGGCTTTGTCCTGGGCGGCGGCGCCGATATAGCGGTGGAGGCCGGGGATGTGGTGCTGATGCGGCCGTCTCTGGCTGGTCTGCCAGTCGCCTTGGAACTCAGCCGGGCGGTCATGCGCAATGTCCGGCAAAATCTCTTCTGGGCCTTCGCTTACAATGTGCTTGGCATCCCGGTGGCCGCCGGGATCCCGCTTCTCTTCGGCGGGCCTTCCCTTTCGCCTATGCTGGCCGGCGGGGCCATGGCCTTGAGTTCTCTTTCCGTGGTCGGCAACGCCCTGCGCCTGCGTTTTTTCCAGCCAAGCCGGCAGTAATCTTAAAGTTTATCCTCCTTTCGGAGATTTGTTATTCCATTGCGTGCGTATAGGCGTCCAACACAGCCGGCGTTGCGCCGTCCATCCGCACCACTCCGCCTTCGATCCAGATGCAACGGGCGCAAAGCTCCGCCACGCCGCGCAGATTATGCGAGACAAAGATTGTGGTCACGTTGCGGCTACGGTTGTATTCCATGATGCTTGCCCGGCATTTGGCTTGAAAACGTGCGTCCCCCACGGCGAATACCTCATCCAGCAAAAGAATTTGCGGATCGAGCCGCACGATGACGGAAAAGCCCAACCGTGCCAGCATTCCAGAGGAATAGGTGCGGACAGGCTGATCAATAAATTCGTTCAATTCCGCATACTCAACGATAGACTCAATTTTTTCGGCTACCTCATGGCGGCGCATGCCCAGCAGAACGCCGTTCATCAGAATATTCTCCCGGCCGGTCAGATCCTGGTGAAACCCGGCCCCCAGCTCCAGCATTGGAGAAACGGCCCTGTTAACAGCTACGCTTCCTGAACTGGGCTTGAGAACACCCGCCATTAGCCCGAGAAGGGTACTCTTGCCCGCGCCGTTGCGCCCAATGATGCCCACAGATTCTCCACGGCTAATGGAAAAAGTAATCCCCCGTAAGGCGCGGTGGCACGTTCTGCGGGTTATTTTCCCTTGCAGTATGCCCGTCAGGATGGATTTGTAGCCATGCCCCATGGACGCGTACAAGGTATAATCCTTGTGCAGGCCGTCAAAAACTATATCCGGCGCACTCACAGGAGTTCCGCCAGCTTCCAGGAAAGCTTTTTGTATATGTATGCGCCGATAACGCAGGCCGCCAGCGCGACCATACAGGATGCGCCAAACAGATCCCAGGGCATAGCCTGGTTAAGGAGTACGGAACGCCAAGCCGCGATGACGGGAAAAAAAGGATTGCAGTACAGCAAAAAACGTATGCGCTCCGGCACAACATCCAAAGGATAGACGATCGGCGTAAGAAAAAAAAGCAGTTGCAGGATGAGCGGCATAATGTTTTCCAGATCCCGCACGTAGACGTTCAGACAGGCGAGCGCCAGTCCCAGAGGGGCAATGATGGCATACGATACAAGAATGAGCAGAGGAACATATATAAGAAGCTTTGGGGTTGGCATGATTCCGTATAACAGCAAAAAAAACATATACGCCGGAAGGGCGAGAAGACAATGCAGCATGTGCTGGAAACAGTTGGTCAGAGGGATGAAAAAGCGGGGGAAGTATACTTTTTTGACCAGGGAGGGAGCAGCCAGAAATATCTTGGGCGCGTGTCCCATAGAATTGGAAACCCACTGCCAGGGATACAGGGCGCTGAGCAAAAAGAGCAGGTAATTTTCCTGAGAAAAACGCATAAAAATGCCAAAAGCCAGAAAAAATACCAGCCCTTGCGCCAACGGGCTGAGGACGGACCACAGGTAGCCGATGATACTGGCTTTATACTGCACCACAAACTCCTTTTTCGTCAGAACGAAAAAGAGATCGAAATAATAGAGAATATTTTTGTGTCGCATAAAGTGAACTGCTTTCAAGTCACAGTTTTTTTTACGGCCCGCATGACTCCCCTTCGGAGGAACGGCGGTCTCGCGTTAGCCAAGTGCCAATAATAGCCGTTGGACGAATTGATGCTAAAACGTTCATGCAACATGGAATAATAATTGTCCCAATCTTCCTGACGGTGGTATGTGCATATCAAAAGAACAAGAGGGAACGCGTCGGCAAGCAGTCCCGCCATGCCGCGTAAAGCGCGGCCTTCAGCGCCCTCTATATCCATCTTGATTAAACCCGGTTTCTCATTTCGTCGGGCAAAAAATTCATCCAAGCGAATATTCCCCGGCTGATCTCCCACAATCCCTTCTATAATTTCGACCTTACCGCCATGCGGCGCGCAAGTTTTACGCAATGCCCTGAGCCATTTGTAATCGTATTCAAAAAAATACACCTTTTTGCAACGATCAAGATGCTTGATGCCAAAAAAACCCTCCGCCGCACCGACATCGGCAATAATTGCGCCTTCCGGCACATCTATGCCGTCATCTTGCGGTCTAAGATAGGTATGGGGAGAATCGGCGGCGGCAAAATTGAGATACGCATCCCGGATATAGTCCTCCGCCTTCTCTTTGTTCATGGGCAGATAAATTTTATGCCCGTTCAACGTGATATAACATGAACCGCCTTCCTGAAGCACCTGAGGCACACATAAATTTTTTTCAATGTAGCCTTCGTATGTCAACTGTGGGGGATCGATCGCCGTATAGTAATCATCAGAAGGGTGAATTGTATTTTTATCAAATTCATAATTATAGTCAGTCCAAAGTTTTTGAATGAAATTTTTTTGATCTTCATCCAACATCGCCATATGCGCCGGGTTGGCGTAATAAAGGAGCACTTCCATCCTAAGAAACCGGACATCCAAGCGTCCTGTTATATAGCAAAGTTTCAACTGTTGATATGCGATGCCTTCAAGCTTTCCGATGCGGTGTCCCCATAGCCTAGTATGGATATTATATAAATTTCTTGCAAGAATCGCCAGAGGCAAAGGCAATTTTCTGTAAATACTCCGTAACAACTGTTTCATCATATATTCCTTGGGGATCCTGTGAAGGACGCGCTATTCAATCATATTTTTTGGTGATAACAAGTCCGCCAACTGTCATATCAGAAGCAATATTGACGTTATCTGTTTTGATATCCTTAAGGCTTGCAATGACATCATGCACAGGATATAGTCCTTCATCTGCGATGCCGATTTTTTTCAGCGTGTTGCCGATAGTTCGCGGGGTAAAAATTTCCGCCCGGAAAGCATCTTGCGTTGAAGCATCACTCTGTACAAGGTCATAAGTAAGAATAAGCCTTCCCCCAGGTTTCAGAACGCGCAGCATTTCCTTTATGGCGTACTCCTTCCATAGAACATGCTCGATGACGGAAATGCAGGTCACCACGTCAAAGCTGTTGTCATCTGCCGGGATGTTAAAAACAGAGCCAAAATCAGCCTTAAAGCCATGCGTTTTGGCAAAATGAAAAAACTGATTCTCAACATCGATATTTCCTTCATGATCCCAAAAGTAATTGATATCATACACAGTCACAGCATGGCCTTTCTGGGCCAGATACCATGGAAGCGCTCCTCGCCCGCCGCCGACATCGGCAACGCGGAGCGGGCCGGTTCCCATAGTGTTGATATGCTCTATCGCGTAAGGATATTCCCATTGTTTTGAGGCATGAATATAGGTTTGCCCCGGGCCGACGATATGTTCGGATATAGGTTTTTTTTCCATGGAACAGGCCGCGAGGATGTCGTCAAGGATGGGCCGGCGCCGTGCATATCCTGCGGATGAGTACAAATCCTGATGAACCGCCGCATATTGATATTCTCTCTGTCCGGCAAGAGCGTCGCCCACGGCTTCCATGACGCTTTCAGGGGTTATGGCCAGCATGCATTCCGGATGCGCGAAGCCTCGCGGGCAGTTCAGCTGCCAGTCATTTGTCTTCCACATGCAATTCGTACAAAATGGGGAGATAATATTGATATTGCCAGCATAGGCGAAATATTTTTCCGGCGTCGGGCCGAAAAGTACAACGCTTTTTCCGCCCAACTGGCGGCGAAGATGCACCAGCCCGGATTCTCCGTCAACATGCAGCAGCGCCTGTTTTAAGACCGCCATGGATTCGGCGAGGCTGGTTTTGCCGCATAGAAGCAAATCAGCGCCCTCAATGGGCGTATGACTGTCCACCCCTATTTGAACAACGGCAATATATGGATAACGGCTTTTAAAAAGGCGGCAAAATTGTCCCCACCGCTCAAGCGGCCAAATTTTTGTTCCATGGGAGGAACGGTAAGCGCTTTTATCCCCTCCGGCATGAATGGTAATAAAAGGTTTCCCGGTCAGACCATGACTTTCCAGCGTGGAAAAGGCGTCAACATTTATATGCGTCGCGATCCGTGTTTCGTGTGAAAATGATATGGCTTCGTTTGCGCCTAATTCATCCCAACGGTTCCATCCCCGCAAAATGCAGTAATCCGCCCATGCTCCATCAAAGAGAGGCTGTTTGTAAGCGTATTTGCCATGTAGGTTGGCAAAATCGCGTAATTTTTGTGTTACATCAGCTAATTTTTGACTCTTTGAGGTAATTTTTGATATATTTACCTCTTCCACTAAAAAAAAGTGAAGAACTCTTAATTTGAGGTCATAGCCAACGGCAAGAGAGTAAAAACCGCGATCCATAACCCTTGATATATAACTGCGTAGATACGCCGCCGTTGGCATATATTCTGAACGTCCATATATGTCTATATGGATTTTTTCATCAAGATGTCGATGTAATTCTTTTATCCAGGCAAGCGTAATCAAGGTATCGCCGAGACCTCCGTCAAGGCATATCGCTATGGAGATCCTTTCCGGAGAAGATATGGGAACGCTTTCGAACAGCGTCCGTATGGCATATTGCACTGATTTAGCGATAATTAGCCGTACCCGTGCCGGCAATATGGCGCACACGCCGGTAATTGCCTTTCTGGTTATTGTTTGTGCCGCTTGTTTTATTCGTTGTTTATACATTTATTTTTCTGCGGGCGATAAATATCTTTTGAACAATATCCTGAACAAGGTCAGCGGCGCGCAAAGCAAGCGGAACAAGATGTTGGAAATGCGCGTCTGTGCATCAATACGTTCAAGCTCTGTCTTAAACCAGGCAATATCACGTGAAGATCCGTCCATAAAGTCGTACTCGCGCCATAGACATTGTTGGTTAAGTAGCCATACCTTACCATAGTCATTATTTTTTTCAGGTATTCTTTCTTCAATAATCATCTTAACGCGCTCAAAAAAACATAAATTCAGCTTTCTGGATTCTTCCAATGCCCCTTCGCAGCACGATGCCTGTTTCACCAATCCGTCCATCAAATCTTCGTTCAGTCCTCCATTGTAAAATACAGGCTTATACTTGAACCAATTAAACTTCGTGGAAAAAGGATTCACGCAGATAACTTTTTTCCCCATAAGCTGGCTGAAATAGACCATGTGGTAGGAATTTGTAATGATCACCCCGGTGGAAGCGATAAAATCCGAAATTTGCTCCGCGCTGCAGGCATTTGTGATTTTATCATAGGGCAAACCCTCAATCGGAATTGAGCGGTGTTCGATAATTCCGAATTTCCTCACAGTCTCGCGTTTTTTTTGCCATTCAAAGGCAAAACATGATGGACAAGGCAACCACTCCAGCCCGGACTTATGATTAAAATCACGGATGCCGATGAGGCGGAATTTTTCCAATGAAATTTCATTATCCACCACACCGTTCCATTGATGAGGAGGAAAAAGAGAGTTAAAACCGACACTCCACCCGATAACAGTATCGCACAGGCCTAACATCCTATTTATATTTTCGTTTCCGGCGTTACTGTTATATAGCATGCCTCCGCCACCTATGATAACGACATCTGTTTTAGCGATCTGATTCCATTGGATCCAGCCCATATCATGACGGATTATGTTGTAATTATTAAAATAATAAAAAAACCAATTCATCGGAGAACAGAGCCAATCACCTATATTGATATCATCAATACGGTTTATAAAATGTATTTTATGTATTTGTACGCTATTCATATTTTTAACAAAGCTTCTCAAATATTTCAAAAACCATCTTACCGCTTATCTCTTCCATACACTCCGGCACATTTAGTCCTTTAGGACAGTTAATAAACCAATCATCTGTTGCCTCCATACATCCTGAACAGGTATGAGAGATTATATTGGCATTTTCAGGGTAGCCGTAATAATGTTCTGGCGTAGGTCCGAATAGAACAATGCATTTTGTGCCTATCTGCGTTGCTGTATGAACAAGGCCTCCATCATTTGCAATATGAACCGATGAATTTGCCATGATCACTTTTACATCCTCAAACTGGGAATCCTGAATGAAAAGATCGATGCCTCCGATTTGGGATTCTCCCTTTTTAGCTAATTGAACTGTCGTAATTGCAGGATATTTGTCATTGAACAGCCTTGTAAATTCTTCATACCTGTAAAGCGGCCATAACTTTGTATGACGCATGCCTCCAAAGCCGGCATCCGCCCCGCGGCTCAGCGTTATATACGCCGTCTCGCGCAAACCGTATCTGTCCAAAACTTCGTTCCTGTTCTCATCAACAACAATGCCGCTGCGCATGCCGGACAAATCAAAAACACCGCCGCATGAAAGCTGGGTCCAGCGGTTCAACCCCAAAAATTTTGCCCGGAAGATGATGTCGCTCCGTTGTGCCCTGATTTTGTCCACAGTTGGGATATAGGTTTTGTTGTAAGTCATAATCCTGTTTATATTTTCGTACAATTTTAGAGATTTTTGTTTTATTTTGGTAATATTGCATTTTTTAACATTTATATAATAATCAAATTCAAGGTACATATCGAAATAGTTGTTATCTGTTAACGCTGTCGGGTAATAAATATGTAAGTGTTTTATCCCGCCAAGTATGGCTTCAGCATTTTCGTAACTGATGGTAAACAGGTATATACGACATTCGTAATTTGCTATAAGGTTGTCAATAACAGCCTTATACACGATAAAATCGCCTAAACCTCCACCTGCGTATATCGCGATATTAATCTTATCAGGGTCGGTTTCCACTATTGCGAACACATTCACCTTATGCGCTGACGAACTGACTCTTAGAACTTTTTTAATTATTTCTTTCAGATTGTAAGGCAAGCGGTTTTTGAACCATTTTATCAATTTGTGGAGCAAGTTAACCTCTCTTCATTCCGTCCGTGTCTGAGCCAGGCATGGTAAAAAAGCGCATGCCGCCCATGCGGCGCTTCCCATTTTTGTGCGCGGCCAGATCGTGATACAGCTCGGTATAAGACAGGTAGGCGGTTTTTATGTCATGTCGCTTTGCGATATGTTTTCGCGCGGCCTCGCCCATTGTTTCGCGCAATAAAGGATCACATGCCAAGAGCGAGATAAAGCGAGCCAAATCATCGGCGGTCGCGCCTAGAAATCCGGTAACGCCATGTTCCACGATCGCCCTGTTGGACGGGATGTCGCAGGCGACCACCGGCTTCCCCAGGGCCATGGCCTCCAGGATGCCGTATGAAAGTCCTTCCCAGGACGAAGTCTGGACGTAGATGTCAAGACCGGCGACACGCGCAAGCGCCTCTTCCCGCAAAAGCCAGGGAGTCATCTTAATAAAAACTGGTAAAGCGCGTTGTTCATCGGCGCCGCCTATCCAGACCCAGGCAGTATCGGACTGTAAACGCTCGGCTAGGGCTAAAAACAGATCCGGTCTGCGTTGCATCGTAAATCGCCCGCAAATGCCTGCAACGGGGAGTTGCAGGTTCCAGTCGTACGGCGCAACGGCATTCAGGGCGTCACAATCCACCGCGTTACGAATTAGCCGCACATCCCTTTCCGGTACACCCAAGGCGCGCGCCAAAGCATATTCCTCATCGCCGCAGGCCGCGATCGCGTCCCCGATACGGCTGAAAATCCATTCCACCGCCCGGTAGAATTGTTTTTCCGTTTTCGCTATATCCGTGCGTAAAAAACTATAGCCATGCGGCGTATATACGGACGGCACAGAACATATCCGTGCGGCCAGCCTGCCAAGCACGCCGGCTTTTGAGGAATGACAGTGGACGATATCCGGTTTGCAGGCGCGTATCAGGGCTATCAATTCCCATAGCGCGGCTGAATCCTTCATGAAGTGTATGACACGCCGCATGCGTATCCCGTGGAATCGCGTATCGGGGCTAAACATCCGCGCAAAATCAGGCGGAGTTTCCGGGCGCAGCCCATGGGCAATGGAATGCCTGATCTCCTGCCGCGCGCTTTGACACAGACAGAGAAGCGCGGTAAGCGCTCCGCCTCCAAAGGCCTCAATGACGTGAAGCACATGAAGGGGTTGGTTCAGCATCACGTCCACGGATCAATTCCGGAGATGATGCGAAGAGATGAAGGGAGAGAAACGCCGAAAACCGCGCGGCGCTTCAGCGCGGGCGCGAATACGGCGTTGTTATGTGTGTGTGTGTGTGTGTGTGTGTGTGTGTGTGTAGCAAAAAGCGGACCAGAAGTGCTTTATTCACCTTGACTCCTCTATATCA
>WRHT01000024.1 GCA_009783115.1 Desulfovibrionaceae bacterium
AAGTCCTCTCGCAAGCCCACGGCCTTTTCCGGCGGAAAACCCAGATGGGCATACTGCTCTCCGGCCAAGGGCAAAAGGCGCTCCGCCGCCGCCAGGCTGGCTTTCTGGGAGCGGAGCGAGGGCGTAAAAAACGCGCCTGCCAGACCCCCGCCCGCCCGCTCAGCCAGGATTTCCTCCTTTTCCAGCAGTTCTTCCCGGTCCCGGCCGGAAAGAATGAAATACCCGCCCGTTCCCGGGGAACCGGCCAGCCTGGAGGCCAACCTTTCAGACTCCAACAGATCCGCGGGCATATGGTAAAGCTGATCCAGCCGGTTCTCCACCCTCAATTCCTCCCATTGCGCCGCAAGTCCGAAGAGCGCCGGCGGAATCAGGAGCAGGGCCGCTTTCCGGCGTGAAGCGAAACCGGGCAAGCGCGAAAGGAAGCTGCGGGCGCGCCCTCCCAAATCCGCCGGCCCTGGCGGAAGGCAGGGAAAGAGACAGTTCACCGACAAAAAGGAACTCAGCAAACCCGCGGCGGTGAAAAGGGCGAATTGCTTCAAAATGGTAAAAGGCGCGAAAAAAACGGCTATAAAACAGATCTCGGAAGACAACAGGCAGAGCAGCATGGCCCGCCGCGCCCCGGCCCGCTCTTCCGGGGCGGCGCCTTCCCGCTGGTGCGCGAAATGATGGATGGAATAGTCAATGCTGATGCCGATGAGGGTGGTTCCAAAAACAAAGGTGAGCAGATGGATTTCGTGAAAAAAAACCAGCACGGTCCCGGAGGCGGCCAGGATCGAACAGGCGATCATGGCCAGGGTGGCCAGTATGGGCAAGAAAGAACGGTAAACCAGGAAGAAAAGCAGGACGATCAGGCCCAGGCTCACCACGGAAATGAGGCTTATTTCGCGCTCCGCGGCCGCGGCCGCGGCCTGGCTGTGAAAGGGCGGTCCGGAATACACCACGGCCAGTTCCGGGTCGTCGGACTCAAGTCCGGCGCAGAAGTCCCGGATCTCCGCCAGGGCGCCAGCGCCGGAAACGGAGGCCGCCCCAGGAGTGAGCGACCCTTGCAACTGCACGTACCATTTGCCTTCCAGACGGCCCGCCAGTACCCCCTCCTGCGGGGAAAGAAGCCCGGACTGCAAGCCGGATCCGAACAAGCCGCGCATAGCCCGCTGGGTCAGCAAAAAAGGATCGTCTTCCAGGTACTCCAAACCCGGCAGACTGATCGGCCCAAAGGCCAGGGCCAGGGCCTCGGCCGCCAGGCTCCCGGCCAGGCCATCTTCCAGCAGGGCGCGGTCTTCCGGGCCGAGAAACAGGTAACGGTAGTGGTGCAGATAGGCAAGGAGCCGTTCCAGAGGCTGAATTTCCAAATCCAGGCGCTGAAAAACGCCGGAGGCGGCCAAACGATCCCGGATCCCGGAGGCCTTTTCTCTGGCCACAGCCAGATCAGGATGCCCCGCCAGAATGCGTAAATCCCCGGCATCCCGGAGGGTCCAGGCCTTTTCCACCGCCGCAAGCTCGCCGCCGGATCTGCCGGTTCTGTAAGACTGGGGTAAAAGTTCGGCCAAATCCGCCTGAATGCGAAAAGGACCATAAAAAAACCAGCTCCAGATCAGGGCCAGGGCCAAGGCCAAGTGAACGGCCAGCCAGGCCGACGGCTTATTTGCCAAAGAGCGCCCGTTCACGCTCGCTCAACCCGTACGGCCCATCTGGCCCATCTGGATAGACATGCCCGGATAGCTCATATTCAATACGGTCGCCGCCGGCTTCATCCACCGCCACCCGGCGCAAGACCGTATCCCCGGACAAACTGATGCGGGCGATGAAGGCGCCGATCCCCCCATCCGCCGGGACAAGGCCCAGAAACCAACGCGGCCCGCCGGCCTGGAAAAAGACCTGGAATTCTTCCCCGAGCGCCTCCCCTTGCCCGGAAAACACCAACCGCATGACTCGGGCCAGACGCATAAAAGTTTCGTTGCCGGAGGCCTCCAGCCGGGTATCCTGGCCGCCGGGCACGGACTGGATGACATAATCCGGTCCCAGCGCCATGGTAGAGGGGAAGGGAGCGATGGTTTCCCAGACCAGGCCGAAGTCCCTGGCGATAATAAAATGCCCGCTGGATTCCAGGACGCGGCCCAGGCGCTTGAGGATCTTCTTCTGCCGGAATTCTCCCCGGACCAAGGGACGGGCGGACAGAGCAGCGCAGACTTCCCGGAAACGGGGAAGGTTTTCCTCATCCAGGGAGCGGACAAAGGGATCTCTTTCGTCCTGGACGCCGGAACACACGGCGTAAGGGCAGGCCCAAAGCCCCAACCAGGCCAGGCCCAGCACGGCCGCCCTCAGGCCGATGCGCATCAGGCGCTCTCCCCGGATCGGCCGTCCATGAAGGCTTGCACTTTTTCCAGCAGGATATCCGGGCAGACCATGCAGGATTCGTTGCCGGACAGATCATAGGCCATCTGCGTGCTGGAGCCGCGGGTGGTCATCTTGCCCGCGGCGTTATACAGGGCGTAGCTTATAATCAGGCAGTTCTCATATTCTTCCAGCCAAGCCCTGGCCCGCACCTTTTCCCCAAAGGTCAGGGGCTGAATATACTTGAGCGAGACGCCGATTACCGGGAAGGCGTAGCCACTATCGCGCATCTCCAGGTAGCCGTAGCCAAGCGCGTTCAACAAGGCGCAACGGGCCTTCTCAAAATATTTCAAGTAATGGCCGTGCCAGACCACCTGCATGGAATCCACATCGTAAAATTCCACCTGGAACTCAATCTCAATGCTCGGCGTTGACCGCGGCATGGTCTTCTCCACCTTTGGCCCAAAAATCATAAAAATTATACCACTGGTAGGGATGGACTTTGCAATACCCTTCGAGGCGGACGGCAAAGGCGCGGGCCAGGGCCTCGGCCCGTTTCATCCTTGCGCTCCGCCGTCTTCCGGCCTGGGCGACCGGATCCAGAAGCTGCCGATGGACATGCACGGCATAGGCCGGGGAGAGACTGAAGCCGGGCCGCCGCAGGGCGAAAATGAAATAAACCGGCGCCTCCAGCAAGGCGGCCAGGAAAAAGGCCCCCTGCCCAAAAGGAGCCTCTCCCTGTAAAAAGGGCAGCAAAAAATACTTTTCCTTGGCCGCGGGAGAGGTCCTGTCCCCGGCGATGACCACCAGACCCCCGGAGGCAATGCTGTCCTGCAAGCGGCTGATCGTCTCCGGCCCCAGATCGGCGGTGTTGAGCACCCGCAGGGCCACTCCCGGATTAAGCGCACGCAGGAGACCGTCAAAACGCGGGGTGATCTCCAAGTTTACCAGGGCGGTGACCTCCAGGGGAATTTCCCGCTGAAAATGCGCCAAGGCGCGCAAAAATTCCATGTTGCCCAAGTGCGAGCATATGAGCAGCGCCCCCTGCCCCCTTTGCAGATCCTGCCGCAAAGCTCCCACGTCATCCGCCTGATAAAGCAAATCCAGACCCTTGCCTCCGCCGCTCCAGACTTTCAGTTTTTCCAGCAGAGCCAGGGAAAAACTGCGTATATGCAGGTAAGAATAGAACCGTGCCTTCTTTCCCTCCATTGCCAGCGCCGCCCGCGCCTTTAGCAGAAAACGGCGCGATTCGCGCCGGGCCTGGGGAACGAAAAAATAATAAAATAAACTCACCGGAAAAGTCAAAAGGCCCAGCAGAGGCATGGGCAGAGGGCGCAGACAGAAGAGCAGGGACAGGGCCAACCCGGATCCCTGTTCCTTTTTCTCGGACCAGTGCGGGGAATAAGGCGCCTTGCGCGCCATACGGCCGGGCAGGGAGCAAAGCATCTTGCAAAAGAGCCGGGCAAAGACCCAGCTCAGGCGCAGGTTATCCCGCAGGGGGCGGAAGTGCGAAAGGCCGCCCTCAGGGTAGGTCACCCGCACCGGGTAAAAAATCAAGGGAACTCCGTCCAGGCGCAGACGGACAAGGATATCGGCGTCAAAGCCCATGCGGCGATCCCAACAGCAGCTTTGCAAAAGACGCAGGCTCTTTTCCACCGGGTAAACCCGGAAACCGCACAGGGCGTCCTTTATGTCCGTGGACAGGGTAACAATGCGGCTCCAGACATTGGCCACTTCCCGCCCGTACCTGCGGCTGGCCGGGACCGAGGCGTCATACTCCGGATAGCCGCAGACCGCCGCTTCCGGATTGGCTGCCGCGGCCTCCAAAAAAAAGGCGCAGGCCCCGAGATCATGCTGTCCATCGGCATCCACCTGCAAAACATGCGTAAGTCCCAGAACCAGGGCCAGATCCAGACCGGCGCAAATGGCCGCGCCCTTGCCGGAATTTTTCTCCAGGCGCGTCAGACGGACCAGCGGACAGGCGGCGGCCGCTTCTTCCAGGGCCTCGCGGGTCTCTTCACCGCTCCCGTCGTCCACCAGGATAATGGGCAACCCGTGCCGGCCCAGTTCAGGGATCATGGCTGCCGCCATCGGGCCGTGGTTATAGACCGGGATGAGAAAGCCCTGTTTCATGTCCCGGATCCCAGCAATAAAGACCCGGAAGAAAAAATTTCCTTTCCGCCCGCGCTATCCATAATCTTGAAACTAAGCAAACGCTCTTCCGGAACATGCTTGAGAGAAATACACACCCGCGCCCCAGGCCGGATAAAACGGGAAAACTTGATGCGCTTGGCGCGCTCCAGGGCCGGCGAGCTTCCCAGGTGGCGGGCGGCCAGACGCAGGACGATCTCCATCTGGGCCACCCCGGAGAGCAGGGGAAAAGAAGGAAAATGCCCGTCAAAATAAAGGCTGTCCTCAGGCAGGGTCAATTCCAGGAGCAGCTCGCCCTCTTTTTGTTCCAGCACCTTTGCCGGGGGCAGGCTCCGGAAAGGAGACGGAGCGGACGCGGCGGCGTCTGCAAAACAGGCTTCCAGGGCGTTCCGGCTTTTCTTGCCCTGGGCGTCGCAGGGCAGGACCTCAAGGTAACGCCATTTTTTGGGGATCAGCACGCTTTCAAAAAAACGCCGCAGAAATTCGCTAAAATAGCTGTTTAACACACGCAGGGGCTGATCGCGGAACTTTTTCCGGCCCTCTTCATTCAGCACCAGAACGGCAGCCAAAATCTGCCGCCGGACCGCGCCTTTGCCGGACAGAGGTAGCACGCAGGCTTCCTCCAGCAATCCGGACTGCATGAGACGTCCCTCCACTTCCGGCAGGGAAATGCGTTTTTCCTCTATCTTAACCACCGAATCCGCCCGGCCGCGCAACAGCAGCCGCCGTCCTTCCAGGAGTTCCGCCAAATCCCCGGTAACCAGCCCGGCCGGGTCCGCAATATAAGGCGATCGCACCGTGAGCCGCCCCTCGCCGTCCAGTCCGGCCTCCACTCCGGGGTAAAGCGTCCAGGCCTCGCCTTCGCTGAGACGCCTCCAGGCGATGCCGTTGCTCTCCGTGCTGCCGTAGACCTCCAGCGGACAAATTCCAAAAATTTTTTCCGTCCGGGCAGCGGTATCCTTGTCAACCGCGCCGCCGGAAGTAAAAATCCAGAACCTCCCCGGCGCGCTGAAACCTTCCCCCCCCAAATCCTCCCCGATACGCTTGAGAAAGGCCGGCACGGTAATGAACACCCAAGGATCCCTGGACAAAAGCGCCAGTTCTTCCGGGCAGCGGACGCGCTCCCGCCGGAAAGGCAGGCCTGCCGTAAAAGGCAGGGCCACGGCAAAGAGCACTCCGTAAATATGCTGCGGGCTGACCGTGGAACAAAGCCTGCGCCCGTAAAAATCCGCTCCCCATTGCTCAAGGACGCCGAGATTGTCCTTTTCCAGTTCAACCAGCCGGTGGGTGACGGCCTTGGGTTTTCCGGTGCTCCCGGAGGTCAGCAGGGTAATCAGGCTCTTTTCCGGACAGATGGGAGGGGTATGGGCCGCTTCCTCCAGAGAGACCCGGACGGCCAGCAATTCCTCAACCGCCAGCGCCGCCAGATTCGGCGCGCCTCCCGAGGCGGGGGGGGGCAAGGGCTGATCCGTCAGCAGGCCAATATGCCCGGCCTCAAGTTCTCTCAACCTTTCGGGAGGCAGGGAAGGCATGAGGGTCACCCCGGACCCGCATTGCAGCACGGCGGCCAGGCTGACCAAAAAATGCCAATAATCCTCACAGCACAGAAGCCAGGATCTTTCGCCCGCATCTTCCGTCCCGGTTCCAGTCTTTTGCAGGGCCTGAATTCCCCGGCGGATCTTCGCCGTATCCTCCAGAAAATCCCCCCAGGTCTTCCAGGAGCCGTCTTCACCAAAACAGAGCTTCTCTCCTGGCGCCCTTGCCCCGGCCTCTACCCGCGAAAGCGGAACCGCCCTGGGCATATTTTTACGCGCCGCTTTCCGCGTCATAAACTCCCCCGCGAACATCGCACCGATCAATATGTAGGAAACGCCCCCATTATAAACAGCCCATACCGCCTCCGAGGCGCAAAGTGCCGTCCACAACGCCAGGCCGCCGTTGCCGGCAAAAAAAACGCACCATGCCCAAGTGACTTTGCGGCAGTATGCCTCCACCGCCTTTTCCGCCAAGGATCCCCGGATGCTTTTATCCTGACGCAGGGCGAAACGAAAAATTAAGGCCGGCGGGCAGGCCAGCGAGACGCCGAAAAGAACCAGCAGGGACGCGCTGACCAGGGCCGGGTATAATTTCAGAACCAGGGCCGAACCGCTGAGAAGCCCGGCCAGCCCCACGCCCATAAACAGCAGCGCGGGCAAAAAAAAACCCGGGAACGGCCGGGCGTCTTATTCAGGACCAGGGACAAGAGATGGAACGCCCCAAAAAACAGAAGCAACAGGGCCAGCCAGGACACCCGCGTCTGCCGGATCGCCAGCAGGTAGAAAACCAGGAGCGGGTAAAGCGCGCCCGCCAAATATGCCGCCCGCCTGAACATGCCCAACCCTTCACGCTTCCATATGCATCCCGGCCAGCACCTCCACCACGTCCTGCACGGTGCGGACACGTTTGAAGTGCTCCGGCTCGATCTTGCCCGCGGCATACTTTTTCATTTTGACGATCAAATCCACCGCGTCAATGGAATCCAATTCCAAATCCTCCACCAGGGAAGCCCCGGGGGTGACCCACGCGGGATCAAGATCAAACTCCCGCACCAGTATTTCTTTCAGTTTGTCAAAAATTTCCTCTTTGGTCATGCGCTCTTCCCTTCCATTTCCGCCTCGATATACGCGGCCAGGGCATTTACCGATGCGAAATGCCGCTTGTTATCCGCATTACGGGCGTTGAACCTGACGCCGAACTTCTTTTTTATAGCCAGCCCCAGCTCCAAGGCATCTATGGAATCCAGACCCAGACCTTCCCCGAATAGAGGCGCTTCGTCCACGATATCCTCGGGCCGCACCTCCTCAAGCTCCAGGGAATCAATGATCAATTCCTTAATGCGTATTTTCAGATCATCCATAACGCCGCTCCATTGGCCGGGGACATACTCTCGCGCCGCACAGCCGAAGAAATCTGCTATAAAAACACCGCCCTGTCAATGCTCGCCGAAAGCCGCCGTTTCCGGACCGCCGAACACAAAGCCCCGTTCTCGAGCGGCGCGAATAATCTCCTCCACCGCCTCCGGCAGCCATCCCCGGTTAAAAGGGCCGCCGGGAGCCAGGGCCGTTTCCGCCGCCGCGCGCCCGTGGGCGCCCCGTGCATCGTGCAGCAGGATCAGCCCTCCACCCCGCTTTGCCAGCTCCGCCACAACCTCTTCCACCAGTTTTTCCCGATCCGCCTCTCCCAGCGCGGCATCGTAAAAACGCAGACTTGCCGGAAGCAGCCGGTAGCCCCTGATCCGCCAAAGCTCCGCCTGGGCCTGGCTGTAAAAACCTCCGTGGGGACGATAGAGCCGCGAACCGCTCCAGTCTCCGCCCAAGGCCTCGACAATGGCCGCTTCCCCTTGATCCAGGTTAGCGCAAAATTCCTCTTCATCCATGAATATGGCGAATTTATCGCGGTAGCCGTGGTTGACCAGGTAATGCCCCTCCGCCAGCATACGCCGGACCAGTTCCGGAGCCTCGCGGACGTTCTCGCCAAGCAGTACGAAAAAAGCCCGTATTTCATGGCGGCGCAACACGTCCAGCAGGCGCGCGGTGCTCCCGGCATGGGTATTGGGGCCGTCGTCAAAGGAGAATATCACCACCCCTTCGGGCACCCCGGCCTCTTCCCTGGTGACGTTCATGGTCTGGCAGCCGGCCGCGCAGAGCAATCCCAGGAGGGCCAGGAGGAAGATCGTTCTTTCAAAGGCCAAGGGCATCTTTAATATCCCCGGTCAAACGTTTGGCCGCGGCAGCTTCAGGCAACCCGGCGTATTTCCGGGGGGAGATCTCTTCCAGCATCCGCAGGGAGTACACGTATCTATCCGCCGGATTGAAGCCCGTCCAAGGGTCGCCCTTGCCCAGGCCGTATTTATCCGTGCCGCCTATATGCACCGGCGCTACGCCGCAACCGGAAAAAAGGGCCAGCCGGGCCGCGCCTTTTTTGATCCCGGTTTTACCCCGGCGCGGGGTCCTGGTGCCTTCTGGGAAGATGATCAGGCAGTTGCCCTGTTTCAGAGATTGGTCGCACAGGTGCAGCAAGCGGTCAAATTCCACGGAATTGGGAATATACAGATGCCGGATCACCCCGCTGACGATGTTGTGCAGGAGTTTCGCGTTCACAATGCAGTCGGCGTTGGGCACCAGGGAGATGAGGATGACCACATCCAGCAGGGAAGGGTGGTTGGCCACCAGGATTTTGGAATGCAGTCCGGCATAGGCCGCCCGATCTTCCACCCGCACTTCCACCACCCGCAAAAGGCGCATGATCCAGACAAAAAGGCGCATGGCGTAAAAGAGCAGACGTCTGGCCGGCCGCTGGAAGCGTTCCCTGGGATGGACCAGCAGCCGCAAGACCGGCAGGGCCACCAAGGCCAGAAACAGGGTGCCCAGGCCGAAAATTAGGAAAGACAGCCACTTCATGCCCACGCGGTAAGCGTAAAGCGCCCGCCGGAATCCGGCTTCAGACGGCCTGTCCATTGGCTTCATCCAGGCAGAGACGGCGCAAAAAATTCTTGGGAGTGCCGAAAAAATCAGCCCGATTACGCCCGTCCCAGGCCAGTTCGCGCCCCTCAGCGCGGCTCAGGGCCACCCCGAAGGCCAGGGGGAGGTTGTCCGGCGGGCAGAGGCGGCCATATTCTTCCGGAGCCGCCTCGTCGGCATAGATCAGAACGCTTTCCTCCGCGTCTCCGGCCAGCAGAGGGGCGGCCGCCGCCTGAAAGCCGGCGTAAAACCCTCCCTCACCCGGATAAAGCGCGGTATAGCCGGCGGTCAGGCCCAGAGCGATGGAGGCCATGGCCACCGGGGTATTGAATACGGAATGTGAAAAAGGGGCTGGCCGGACCAGACCCTCTTGCAGAAAGGCGCAACTGATCTTGAACTGCTGCCCGATTTCCCCCCGCAGAGACAGAAAAAAAATCCTGGCCCTGGCGCTGAACGGCAAAAGCTCATGGGCCACCCGCACGGTCATTCTGGAAATCAGGCTCAGGCGGCGGCGAAAAATAGGAGGCGTAAAGGACAAATCCGGTCCGGCCGCTTCCCCCCCCTCTTCCGGGATAGAGGGCGAACGCAGACCCAAGGCCCATTCCCGCCAATGGGCGAACTCATACAGTCCCGGCGTCCAAGCGTAAAATTTGGCCACATGGATCATCGTCCGCTCCGCAAACATGGCGGTTTGTATACCTTTTCAGCGTTCTGCGCAAGCCGGCGGCTTCGCTGCCCTAAACTTTCCCAAAACACAGGAGCGAATACTGGTTGTCTCCCAAACCGTGCCAAGCTTCCTGAAGCTTGAATCCTCCCTTTTCCACCGCCGGGACCAGTTCCCCGCCACGGTACATCCGGCTCTGCCCGTTGGCCATGCAGGTGAAATAAAGCGACACCGCATGCAAGGAATACTCCGCCGCCGGATAAAATTGCTTATCCAAAAGCGGTTCCAGCACATAAATCCTGGCTCCCGGCTCCACAGATCTCCAGATCTTGGCCAGGATGCCGGTAACCTGCTCCAGAGAAAAACAATCCAGGAACTGGCTCATCCAGACCACATCCGCCCCTTCGGGAAAGACGGATTCCGGGTCCAGGATGTCGCAGGGACGGCAACGGATGCGCCCACTTAACCCGGCTTCAGCCGCCTTTTGCTCGGCCACGCGGATCTGCCCCGGCAGATCAATTATGGTCACCTGCACCTCCGGGTCAAAGGCGCAACATGCCAAAGCCCAGCGGGCCGTGTTCCCTCCCAAATCAAAAAGCCGTTTGGGCGGAGGGGAGAATACCAGGGGCAGGACCTCCGGAAAGGCCAGATCCGAATAATAGTGATCAAAGGCGAACCAGCTTTTGCCGGCCCGTTCCGGCAGGGAGGACAAGGCCTCGTAAATGCTCCGCCAGCCCCGGCCGAACACGGCCAAGCCCTCGGGCCTCCCGCTCCGCGCCGAATCAGCCAGGGACTGGGCTCCCTGGTAACAGACATCCTGCACAAAATCAAAATTGACCCTGGTCAGTTCATCTTCCAGCAAAAACCAGCCGATCTTGGCCAGGCGGAAGCGTTCTTCCGCCCCGGAACCGCCCGCGCCGGTTTCTCCAGTTTCGCCGGAACCCGCCGTCCGGAACAGACCCATGACCAGTCCCATATCCATGAGCACTCCGGCCGCGTAAGACGAAAGCCCGGCCAGATCCGCCGCCTCCCGCCTACTGAGGCCGGCCTCGCCGGCCTCGGCCGCCCGGCGCAGCAGCCCCAGCTCCCTGAGAGCGTAAGCTGCCTGAAAGGCCAGCGGCCCAAAGACGATCTTCTGCGCCTCGAACTTGGCCTGCAAAGCGGAAATATCACCACGCTTGCGCTTTAATGCCATAACTTCTCCCTGTCAGGCTAAAGGGGGGGGCGACGCGACTTCCAAAACACACCCCGCGCCGCTGACTTTCTTACGTCTTGCCTTTCTATGTCAACCGGATATGTTGCGCCAATGATCCAGGTGGATAGTTTACACAAGCGCTACGGGGAACGCCGGGTATTGCGGGATATTTCCCTGCGGGTGGAGGCCGGGGAAATATTCGGCATTGTCGGGCATTCCGGGGCGGGAAAATCCACCCTGCTGCGCTGCCTGAACGGCCTTGAAGGGTACGATTCCGGTACGGTCCTGGTCATGGG
>WRHT01000025.1 GCA_009783115.1 Desulfovibrionaceae bacterium
CGGCAAAGTTACCAATCTGGTGGATTACGGCGCCTTTGTGGAGCTGGAATCCGGAGTGGAAGGCCTGGTGCATATCTCTGAAATGTCCTGGACGCGCAAACTGCGCCACCCTTCGCAAATGGTCCACCCGGGCGACGAGGTGGAAGTGGTCGTCCTGGGGGTGGATTCCTCCAAAAAACGCATCTCCCTGGGCATGAAGCAAATCAAGGAAAACCCATGGGAAGTGGTGGCGGTCAAATTCCCGGAAGGCACCGTCCTGGAAGGGGCCATCAAAAACATCACCGAATTCGGCATCTTCATAGGCATTGAAGACGGCATTGACGGCCTGATCCACGTCTCCGACATCAGTTGGACCAAAAAAATACGCCACCCCAACGAACTCTATAAGGTCGGCGACATGGTGCAGGCCAAGGTGCTCACCGTGGACCAGGAAAGCGAAAAGTTCACTTTGGGGATAAAGCAGTTGCAGGAAGACCCCTGGGCCTATGTGCCGGACAAATTCCCCGAAGGCACGATGATCAGCGGCGTAATCACCAATATTACCGACTTCGGCCTCTTTGTGGAAGTGCAGGAAGGCATTGAAGGCCTGGTGCATGTTTCGGAAATAAGCAGTAAAAAAATCAAAAGCCCGGCTGAATTGTACAAGGAAGGCGCTACCATTGAAGCCAAGGTCATTCATGTTTCCGCCGAGGAGCGCCGCCTGGGGCTCTCCATAAAACAGATCAAGGAAGAGGCTGAAGAGCGCAAAAAGCCGGATCGGGAGCTCCGGGCCGTGGGGCCGGACGCCGGGGGCGGCGGCCAAAACCTTGGGGATCTGCTTAAGCAAAAACTTGAAGACGGCGAGGAAGACGGCGAAAAAAGCTAGATTATCCAAATAAGACTGATTTTTATGAGCGGCGGGCCCGCTGACGAAGGTCAGCGGGCCGTTTTTTTACAGGCTATCCCGCTCCCAAAGCCAGCTCCAACAATATAAAGCTGACGGCGGCCACAGAGGCCGAGGCCGGGATTGTGATCACCCAGGCGATGACAAGATTGCCGGCCACACCCCAGTGCACGGCGGACAAGCGCCTGGTGGAGCCGACCCCGAAAATGCAGGCAGTAATGGTGTGCGTGGTGCTGATCGGCGCGCCGATCACGGAGGCGGCGCTGATGATTATGGACGCCGAAGTTTCGGCGGCAAAGCCGTGCACCGGCTCTAACTTGCAAATTTTATGTCCCATGGTTTTGACGATCTTCCAGCCGCCCACGGCCGTGCCCCCGGCCATGGCCAGGGCGCAAGACAGCTTGACCCAGAGAGGCACGGCGATGACATCAATTTCGCCGAAAATGAGCAGGGCCAAAGTTATCACCCCCATGGTCTTCTGGGCGTCGTTCAGACCGTGGCTTAAAGCCATGAACCCGGCCGAAACCATCTGGGCCTTTTGAAAAAAACCGTTGGCCGATTTCCGGTTGATCCTTGCAAAGACAATGCAAATCAAACTCATGAGCAAGAGGCCCATGAAAAAACCCACCAAGGGGGAACCCAGCAGGGGCAAAACCACCTTGTTGACGATGGAGGAGCCGTTCAGAGCCCCCGGCCCCACATGCGCCAGGGCCGCGCCCATCAGTCCGCCGATCAGGGCATGGGAGGAGGAGGACGGGATGCCGAAATACCAGGTCAGGCAATTCCAGGTGATCGCCCCGATTAGAGCGGCCAGCACCAGGATGTGGCTGCCGGATACAATATCTGGACGCACGATGCCGCCGCCCAGGGTTTGCGCCACCTCCGTTCCCAAAAGCGCACCAAACAAATTCAAGGCGGCGGCCATGCCCACGGCCGCACGCGGCGTCAGCACCTTGGTGGAAACCACGGTGGCGATGGCGTTCGCGCAGTCGTGCGCGCCGTTGGTAAAATCAAAAACCAGGGCCGTGACGACAATCACGACCAGCAGCAGGGACACTTCAAACATGTTTCAGCACCGCTTCTTCAACAGCTTCGTCCAGTTCCACGAGGTAAACGATGAGCTTTTCCACCCGGTCATAGGTCCTGCTCCACTTGATTATCTCAAGCACGGATCCGGGCGCGAATTCCCCCAGCTCATACAGTTCCGCTATGCCAGAGCTGAGCAGCACCTCACATTCGTTGCGCAGAGCCCGAAAGTCCCTGGTATTATGGCTGTCACGCTTTTCAGACAGGCCGACCAACATGGAGCGGGTCAGCATGGTCATTTTATGTACCGTCTTCGCCAGTTGCAGCATGGGTAAACGGGCCTGCCTGAATCCCAAAATGGACAGCTTGGTGGACAAATTATTAAAGAGATCAATGGCTTCTTCCTGCGCCTTGTTTATGTGCAGGATGTCCTCGCGATCAATGGGGGTGAGGAAGCTCTGGGAGAGGTGCCTGGTAATGGTCAGGTAAAGCTGGTCCGCCTCATCTTCCAGCGCGAGGATTTTCGAGCGCTGCTCTTCCTGGTTATCCAGGTGTTCGATAAGCACAGCGAATTCACTGGCCACCGTACACAAAATCTGGTTCTGCTGCAGCAGGAGTTCAAAAAACGGCGCCCCCTTGGGCAAAAGTGAATTGAACATAACTAGCGACTCCTGGATGAAACATCCGATCGGTCAGATGATTCCAAATATACCGTTTATGTCAAAAAAACCGTTCCCTTTTGTCTTCCGGCCGCCAAGGCTTCCAGCGAACGGGGTCTGCCGCCGTGGGTCAGGATCGTGGGAATACCGTAAAGCAAGGCCATCCTGGCCGCATCAAGCTTGGTGGCAATGCCGCCGGTGCCGAAACTGTTGGTCTGGCCGATGCTGATGCTCTGGCGCGCGGCTTCTATATCCCGTACTTCTTCAAGCAGGGCCGCCTCCTGGAACTCTTTGGGGTTTTTGTCGTACAGCCCGTCAATGTCGCTGAAAAGTATGAGCAGGTCCGCGCTCCATAGAATCGCCGATTGCGCCGCCAAGGTGTCGTTGTCGCCTATCTTAATCTCTTCCACCGAAACGCTGTCGTTCTCGTTGATAACGGGGATAACCCCCTCGTCCACCAAAGTGAACAGTGTGTTCCGCATATTCAGGGTCCTGATCGGATCGCCGAAATCCTCCTGGGTCAGCAGGATTTGGGCAATGTGCAGACCATGCTTGTCGAAAGCGCGGCGCCAGGCGCTCATAAGCTCCACTTGCCCGATGGCGCACAGGGCCTGCCGGTAGTGAAGATCCCGCTTTCTGGCCCATTTGCCCATGGTGGAAAGCCCGGCCACCTGGGCGCCGGATGAAACAATAACCAGATGCTTGCCGCCTTTGATCAGACCCGCGGCCTGATCCGCGAATTCCGCGAGATAGCCGGAATTGATTTTCCCATCTTTATCGGCCAGAGTGGTAGAACCAAACTTGCAAATTATCTTGCGCGCATCCGCGATAAGCCGGGTGATCATTTTTTCATCTAGCTCCGTATCTGTCCGTTGCCGCTTACCAGGTACTTTATGGTGGTCAGGGCCTCAAGACCCATAGGGCCTCTGGCGTGGAACTTCTGGGTGCTGATCCCCAATTCCGCGCCAAAACCGAATTCGCCGCCATCGGTAAAACGAATTGAAGCATTAACATACACACAGGCCGCGTCCACCAGGGCGCGGAATCTTTCCGCCGCCCGCAAGTCTCCGGTAAGGATCGCCTCAGAGTGTTTCGTCCCGAAACGGTTGATATGCGCGATGGCTTCATCGCAGGAGGAGACGGTTTTCACCGCTAGAATATAATCAAGAAACTCACATTCCCAGTCTTCGTCGGTGGCCTCTTTAAGCGCCAACCCGGCGGGCAAGATGCCGACGGCCTCCCTGGCTCCGGCATCGCAGCGCAGTTCAGCCTTGCCGGCCAATCTTGCCGCCAGGGCCGGCATGAGGGCGGGCAAGGCCTCCCGTTGCACCAGCAGGGTTTCCACCGCATTACAGGCGCCGGGCTTTTGCAGTTTCGCGTTGGCGATTATCTCCACCGCCTGAACCATGTCCGCGCTGCTCTCCACATAGATGTGACAGTTCCCTTCGCCGGTTTCAATTACCGGAACGCGGGCGTTTTCCACCACCAGGCGGATCAATTCTTTCCCTCCCCTGGGCAGAAGCGCGTCAATCCAGCCTCGCGCCCCCAATATTTCCTCAACTTCGTCCCTACGGCCTGATTCCGCTAGACCCACGGCCTCCGCAAGGCCGCCTCCCTCCTTAAGCCCCGCTTTGATTGAACGCACCAGGGCTTTGTTCGATTCCAACGCCGAAGAAGATCCGCGCAACAAAATCGAACAGCCCGCCTTATAGGCCAGGGCCGCGCAATCGGCGGTAACATTAGGACGCGATTCATAAATTATGGCCGCGACTCCCAGCGGAACGCTGATTTGTTCGACCAACAAGCCATTAGGCAGGGTCCAGCCAGCCCGCACTTTGCCTATAGGGTCTTCCTGCCGGATGACCACATCAATGCCCAGAATAATGTCGGCTATCCGCCGCTCATTGAGCAACAGCCGATCAATCAGGCTTTCCTTCATGCCTTCCGCCCTGGCTCGTTCCACATCGCGGGCATTAGCTTCCAGAATAAGCGCCCGGTCCCGCTCAATAGCCGCGGCCGCCGCTGTCAGAGCCTTATCCTTGGCCATGCGGTTTTCCAAGGCCAGTTTCACCTGGGCCTGCTTGAGGGAAGGGAACAATGTTTCCGCCAAAAAACTCATCTCGCCTCCGTCATGATTCTGCGCATGCGTTCGTAGACGGCGCGGGGGTTGCTCATGCCGGCGCTCTGGGCGTTACTCTGCCACTGTTCCAGGAGATTATCCTGAAAGGCTTTGCGCAGGACGGCCCGTTCGCCGGCAGAGAGATAATGGACTCGCAAATTTCCGGCGCGCAGGTCGTCCATATCCATACGCTGGGCGGCGCGCAGAACCCGGCCAAATTCCTGCGACAGCTTCAGACCGCTGGCGTCAACGAGAATTTTACGAAGATCCAAGGGCAGGATATCCCAGATCCCTTGGTTAATGCCAAGCCAGCACATGCCTCCGGGCAAATCCGCCATAGCGGCTTGGGCAAATTCTTTTTCCGCCCGTAGCTGCCAGGCCTGATCCAAGGTAAGCAGGGCGCCGTCCGCCTCTTGCTCGTTCAAATACATGGAAAAATCGCCCAAGGGAACGGCCAGGGGAGAAGCGCCAAAAAAGGCCAAAGCTTCGGCAGCGGCCGGAGTTTCCGCCAGGATGCGCCGGCCGCGCAGATCCGCCGTCCCATAAATACCATCCCGGACGGCATATAAGCTATACGGTTGCCGGGCATGCAAAGCCAGGAGCCTGATGCCTTTGAATTCTTTCTGCAATTCCGGCAAATCCTGGTATATGCGCCAAAAAGCCGCGCTTTTCCGCGCCAGGGATTCCTCGCCCAGGTCCAAGGCCGTGCCCTGACCAAGAGGAAAACGATCCCAAGCGGCGCTCAAGGCTCCGTGTCCCAAGGCGATTTGCCCCAGGCGCACGCCCCGGAGCACTTCATCGTCCTGGCAAAGGGCGCCCGGATTATACAGGCGGATAATCAGCCGTCCCTTGCTCAGGCGCAACAGTTCGCCGGTCCAGGGCAGGAGAACCTCTTTGACCACAGGATGATCCTCGGGATAAAGGCAGGCCATATTCAAGACGAGGCTCTCCGGCTCGGCGGCGCGCAGCGGAACGGCCAACAGGACCATAAGGAAAAAAGCGAAAGAAACTCCTCTCATGGATTGCTTCTTAACCTTGCTCCGGGCAAAAGCCAAGGGTAAAAAACGGAATAACTTGTCAAACACGGGTAAATAGGTCAATTTACCCCATGCGCATCATCTCCGGGGCATACAGGGGAAGAGAACTGAAAACCACCCGCGGGCCGGGGTATCGTCCGGCCATGAGCAAGGTGCGCTCCGCGCTTTTTTCCATGCTGGAAGCCAGAGGAATAGATTGGCCGGCATGCCGGGTTCTGGATTTGTTCGCGGGCAGCGGCAGCCTGGGGTTTGAGGCCTTGAGCCGGGGCGCGGCCTTGGTGTGTTTTGTGGAATCGCTCCCCCAAGCCGTGTCCGGAATCCGTCAAAATGCGGAAATGCTGGGCATTGACGGGAGGCGTTGCCTGATCCTGGAAGAAGAGGCGGGACGGATGCTGGGGCGCGGTTCTCCCTTGGCCTATGATTTGATTTTCATTGATCCGCCATATGGCCGGAATTTATTTTTCTCCTCCCTTAAGGCCGTTTTACGCCGCGGCTGGCTTAAAGAGGGCGGTTTTCTCAACGCTGAACTTGAAAACGGCTTTAAATTTGACCCTGGACAGGCGGACCCGCTTTTGGCCTTGGAAGCCGACCGCCACTATGGGCAGACGAGGCTCTTGCTATGGATCAGAAAAACTCCAAAATCGCCATCTACCCCGGCACCTTCGACCCCCTGACCAACGGGCATGTCAGCCTGATCCGCCGGGGGTGCGAAATTTTTGACCGGCTCATCGTGGCCGTGGCCAAGGATACCACCAAAACCACCCTCTTCAGCCTGGATGAACGTAAAGATCTCATCCGGCTGGTTTTTGCCGGCCATCCGCAGATACAGGTGGAGCCTTTCAGCGGTCTGCTGGTGGAGTACGCGGAAAACATGGGAGCCAAGGTGATCCTGCGCGGTCTGCGCGCGGTTTCAGACTTTGATTACGAATTCCAGATGACCCTGATGAACCGCAAATTGACCCGCAATGTGCAGACGGTTTTTTTGACGACCGACTACCAATGGCTATTCACCAGTTCCACCTTGGTCAAACACACCGCCTCCCTAGGGGGCGATGTCCGCGACCTGGTTCCTGAAGAAGTGTTCAAGGCCCTGTGCGGCAAATATGCCGCCGCTTCCTGAGCATTATTAATAATCCCTCTTCCAGCCCAGCCCAACCTCGCTGGAGCGCGTGCTGCTGCGACCCTGAAGGATCGTATTGGGTCTGAGTTCCACCTCCACCCGCACGCCGGTGCTGTCTTCCGTGACCCCCTGCTCCACCCCCACATAAATGGCGTTATTGATATACTTGCCGGCTTCCAGATGAGGTATGGCATCCGTATTGTCTTCCGCCCCGGAGGAGGCTCCCATGGCCTCGGCGCCTGGGGCGCCGTAGGTATTGCGCTGCCCTCCGCCAGTAGCGCCGCTGCTGAGACGCAGCATATCAATCCCCAAGGTTTGACGCATGCCGCCAAGCAAACCAGACCCGCCCTCGGAAAGCTCACGCAGGCTGTTGGCCAGTTGTAAAGCCTCAAAATGGCTCAGGCCGGCGGAATTTTTGCCGAAGAGCACCTGGGAAAGCACCTGATCCTGTGGCAAAGGCGGAATACTGCTCAAGTGGATACGCGGACGTTTGGCCCGGCCCTGGATGAAGGCCAGGGCCTTGATGTCCGAGCCCGTATAAGTCAATTCCAGGTTCAGGATAGGGTCGTTCTCCCGCCCGCTGTTCAGGGTAATCTCTCCGCCGGTAAAGACAAAGGGCCTGGAAAGCAGATCAAAGGCCCCGCGCACCGGGTGGAAGCTGCCGCTCAGGATCGGTTCGTCAGGAGAACCGAGCACGTTCAGAGTTCCTGCCCATTCGCTGTCCAGCCCCAAACCCCGTACATAAAAACGTCCGGGAATATTTACCGTCACGTGCAGTGATGGCCCGGATACGCTTTTTTCCGAACCCACGGCATCCATCCGGCTAATCTCCAGCGTCTCCACCGTGCCGCCAAATGAGGAAAGCAAGGTGTATTCACCACGTTCCACTTCAATATTCGCCCTAACCTCCGGGGCATTGAGCGGCCCGTCTATATCCAGCAGCCCGGAAAGGCGCACGCTGAGATCATCGCGGCGCAACGGCTGTAAACGGGCAATCCGGCCATGCAAACGTAGCCTGGGAGCGAATGGTTCCTGGGCCGTCCTTTCAGGCGCCTCCAACACCCCTTGCAAGGCAAGACTCCCGCGCCCTCCATCGGAAGCGGCCAGCAATAATTCCAATTGCCGGTTCCTGCCCTGGGCCTCCAGGCTGATGTCATCCAGAAATACCCCCAGGATACGATCCGCGTAACGCCCCCGCGCCAGGTAAGCGCTGCCCGTATAAAACGGAGTCTCCAGGCTGCCGGACAAAGAAAGGTCAATACGGCTGTAGCCGCTGAGTTCGCGATCCGCCATGGGCAGAATGCGGCAGAAAGGATCCAGGGGCCCCTGCCAAAAAACACTCGCCTCCAACGGAGCCGCCCTGTCAGGGAGAGGAAAGACCCCGCCGGCAGGGATGCTCAAGGGCAGCGCGAAATCCAGCCGGCCTTCCTGGGAGTCTGCCGGCGCACCCGCATAAATCAGCCTGCCCTGGCCTGACAAATACATGCGTCCCGCTTGCCCGCCCAAGCGCGGGAAGGCGGGGGAAGGGGCCGCCCCCAGACCGGCCGTAAGCCGGAACAACAGAGGCGTATCTTCCAGAGAACCGGAACCTGGACTCCGGACAGCATCTTTTTCGCCCAGGGATGGATGATCCAGCACACTTTCCGGCATGATCTCGGATCGCAAATCCAGTTGCCCGTTCCACTCTTCTCCCTGGCGGGCAAGATGCAAATCCAGGCTCAAAGCCCCTTCGGGAAAGGAGGATTCCACCAGCAGAGAAGCCAAGCCGAAGGGCATGTTCTGTACCTGGAGAGTAAGTTTATCCTCTTTCCGGCCGAAATCCAGGGAAGCGGAAAGCGCGCCGCGCACAACCGGTATGCCCGTTGCCCCCCGGATCCTGCTTTGCCCGGAATGAGCAGGCGCGGTCAGATTAAGACGCAGTTCCGGCAAGGACAAACCCTGGCTGAAATCAACGATGGCGGGCGCATCCAGCTCTATGCCCGCGCTCTGATCCGGGGTGCGCAACAAAAAAGACTGCACGGTCAGCGTTGATTTTACCCAGTCAAAATATCCGGCCAATAGGGCGATTTCAGGGGCGCGCGGCGGCGAGGATGAGGGAGAGGCGCCGCTTCTGGAAGACTGGCCCCCACGCCAGCTTCCCAACAGGGACAGGTTAAAGCCTCCGCCCATGGGGCTTGAATGGGCGGCAAATTCTCCCTGCCGCCAGCGAAAACGGCCCCACTGTCCACGCTTCACCGTGGAACGCATGATTAACACCGGTTTCTGAAAGAGATCCGAAATATACGCGGAGCCGCTGGAACCATCCACGCTGAAAAAAACGTCCCGGATATCGAACTCGTGGTGTTCGGCCAGGGCCACATCCAGCCTCCCTGCGCGCCAGCTCATATCCAGGCGCTGCCCCAGGAATCCAGGGGTGAAAGACAGACTCACGCTGGCCGGATCGCCGCTGCAATGCACGCCGCTCAGGATCATCAGCGGACGCCAGCCGAAGATGTCCAATTGGACCTCGCCGGTCAGGCGCGGAGACTGCCGGCGATCCGCCGGCAATTCCAAGTCCAGATCCGCCGCCAGCAACAAATCCGTCCCCGTGACCCGGAACCCGCTCAAAGCGGCCCGCAAGCCCCGGACATTCGAATATAGGGAAAAGGCGCTTTCCAGGTGTACCGGGCCTCCATCCTGGTAAGAAAAATCCAGGGAACTCCGGCCCTGAACCTGTTCCTGATCCAGGGCGAATTCCAAATCCGCGCTCACTCCGCGCAGAATCACCGAGGAAGGGGCGCGAAAATCCGCCAGGTTCATGGATATTTCCACCTGTGGGGAAAACAGGGGACCATACAGGGAGATATCCGCGAAACTTGCTTCGCCTCGCCGGGCCTGGCTGAACAATCCGCCACGGAGCAAGGGATCCAGGTCATCCAGGCGCAGGTTCAGGCCAGCCTTGAGCCAGGCTTTGGATAGACCGGCGGAAACACCCCTGAGATCCGCCTGTCCCTCCAGATGCGCGAGACCACAGGCCAGCCTGCTCAAACGCAGGGAGTAAACGCCATCCTGTCCGGAAAGATCCGCCTCCATCGTCAAATCCGCCCCCAGGATCTCCGCCGGCCAGGATTCGGGCCAGCGCATATTCCGGCCCGCGAAGTTTACGGCCAGGGATCCTCCGAAAGCGAACCCGGACACAAGTCCGGACGCCGCCCTGCTCAGAGGCGGTTCAATGGAGGTCAGCCGCAGGTCCAGGGCCAGATCGCCGTCAGGAATATTCCCCGGCTGATCCAACAGCTTTTCCAGCCGGGATTTCCAGGCCTCTCCGGACGCCGCCCGCAAATCCGCCTGAGCTGTCATCCAGCCATTATCCAGATTCAGGCTGCCTTGGGCAAAAACGTTAAGCCCGACGCCGGAGCAGCGAAAAGAGCGCAGGGTGAGCACATCTCCGCGCAAGGAGCTGTCCAGAACATAGTCCAGGGAAATATCCCCGCCGTCCATACCCAGCGCCGCCACACCCTCCAGCCCCAAAGAGAGCGCCCTGCCCAGCCTCGCCTGAAAGCGCGTATCCAGACTCAGATCTCCAGGCAAATACTGGCGCAAGGCCGGAGACTCCCGTCTAAGCGACGCCTGGAACGCGCCCTGCGCCAACAGACCTTCGGGGCGATCCCGCAGGAAAAGCTCCCGCAGATCCACTTCCCAGGCCAGCCCGGAACGCGCCAGAGCGTTTATCCGTAAAGACTGATCCTCATATCTGCCCTCAGCCCGCAGATCCAGGGACGGCTGAAAAAACACGCTCCAATCCTCAGGCAAGGCCGGTCCGGGGGTAGCCTGCAAGGTCAGGTCCATATACAACCGGGCATCCAAAATCCGGCTGAAATCAATGTCCGGGGGGACGGCGGCCAGACTCATGCCCCCCTGCCCGCTAATCAGCTCACCGTCTCCGGAGCCGGCCATAAACCTAATCGCTCCATTCCAGCTTTGCGGCGAACCGCTTCCTTCCACCAGCAGCTCATAGGCCGGCGTATCGGGACGGCCGAGCAATCCGGCCAGAAAACCGTTTTCAGCTTCGCGGGCGCTGAGGCGCAAATGCAGGTAATCATGTCCATGCATGGATAACGGCCTATGGGTATTTTCATCCAGAGACTGCGGCTCGGTGCGCAGTTCCAGACTAAAGCCCGTACCGTCCGGATGCAGCAACGAGGCCTCCAGGTTGGCGGCCAG
>WRHT01000026.1 GCA_009783115.1 Desulfovibrionaceae bacterium
TACCGCGAGGATATCCGCTATTCGGACGAGATCATCAGCCGCCAGGTGGACGCCTACCGCCGCATCCGCAACACCTGCCGCTACCTCCTGGGCAACCTGCACGACTTCAGCCCGGAACAGGCCATCGCCCCCGGCGAGATGGACCCCCTGGATCTTTACGCCTTGGAAAGCGCCCGGCTGACCCATGAACGCATCCAGGAGGCCTACCGGGAATTCGAGTTCCACCGGGTATTCCACAGCCTGCACAATTTTTGCGTCACCGACCTCTCGGCTTTTTACCTGGATATTCTCAAAGACCGCTTATACTCCTACGCCCCGCGAAGCCGGGAACGCCGCTCGGCCCAGACGGCCCTGCGCCAAATCCTGCTCCTGCTGGCGCGGGACATGGCCCCGGTGCTTTCCTTCACCGCCGAGGAAGTATTCCAGAGCCTGCCCCCGGCCCTGCGGCCGGACTGCCCCACGGTTTTCGCCATGCCGGAGCCGGAAATGCCCGCCGCCTTCCTGGATGCGGAAGAACGCGCCGCCTGGGAGATCCTGCTCAAGACGCGCGCCCTGGCAACCTCCGCCATTGAGCCTCTGCGCCAGAGCGGTTTGGTGGGACACTCCCTGGACACCTCGGTAACGCTTTACGTCGCTGAGGATCTGGGGCAAAGGCTGCGCTCCCTGCGCGCCGACCTGCGGGCCGTGTTCATTGTCTCGCAACTGGAACTGAAGCCCTTGGCCGAGGCCCCGGCCGAGGCCCAGCCTCAGGCGGACCTGCCCGGCCTGAAAATCGGCGTGGGACGGGCCAAGGGGGCCAAGTGCGCCCGGTGTTGGGTTTACAGCGAAGATTTGGGGCAAAGCGGGGAACACCCGGAAATCTGCCCGCGTTGCGCCGAGGCGTTACGGGAGATAGGGCTTTGATGTGGAGACGCTATCTCTACCCCCTGACCCTGGCCGCGATCCTGGCCGTGGCGGATCAATTGACCAAGGCGGCGGTGAGCGCGCACATCCCGCTGAACCGCAGCCTTACGGTTATTGACGGCTTTTTCAACCTGGTACTGGTGCATAACCGGGGGGCGGCCTTCGGCTTTCTTAACCGGGCGGACATCGCCTGGCAGGTCTGGCTCTTTTCCGCCTTTACCCTGCTGGCGACGGTGATCATCCTGCTGATGATCCGCCAGCTGCGCGACCCTTCCTGGTTCAGCCTAAGCGCCTTCGGGGCCATGCTCGGCGGGGCCGCCGGCAACTTTATTGACCGGCTGCGCTTCAGGCATGTCGTTGATTTCCTGGATTTCCACCTGGGCGGCTACCACTGGCCCGCCTTTAACGTGGCGGATATAGCCATTTGCTGCGGGGTCTTCGCCTTTGCGCTACTGACCCTCTTCCCCCGGCGTTTCAGGTAATAAATACCCCGGATCAGCCGTGCGGCAGCCGGATCGGGCCGTGCGGCGCCGTCGCCGGCGGATGCGCATCCTGGGGCAGGCCGTGATGCTCCTCCACCGGAGCGTGCGCCGCCTTGGCGCTGTATTCCGCCGCGTATTTCTCGATGAGGGTGATGGCCTTCTGGGCCACATAGCTTATTTCCGGCTTGGCCACCTGTTCGTCGGCCCCCACGGAAATGCCCTTGTGGCGCAGCTTGTCGGTGATCAGGGAAGAGAACAGGATCACCGGCAGACGCTTGAGGATGGGATCATCCTTGATGCGGCGGCAGAAACTATGCCCGTCCATCTGGGGCATCTCGATATCCGAAATGACCACCTGCACATAATTCGTCACCGGGTGGTTTTCTTTTTCACACCTGGTCTTAATGGACACGAGGCGCTCCCAGGCGTCTTTGCCGTTGTTGACCGCCTCCACCTTGAAGCCGGCCTTTTGAAGCAGGCTTTTGATCATTTCGCGGATCACCGTGGAGTCGTCGGCCACCAGGGCGCGGTACCCCGGATGGGCCCCGGCCCAATCCATGCTGGAATCCAGGCGTAAGCCCAGCTGCGGATTCAGGTCGCTGACAATGCGCTCCAGATCCAGCAGGAAGATGATCCTGCCGTCCATCTTGACCACGCCGGTCACGCTGTTGTTGGTCATGGCCGAGACATAGGCGTTGGGCGCTTCCACTTCCTCCCAGCTGATCCGGTGGATGCGGTTAACCCCGGAAACCAGGAAGGCGGTGTTGACATTGTTGAATTCCGTGACCACCACCTTGGGTTCCTCATTGGTCTGGACCCGTTCTTTGCCCAGCCAGATGGACAGGTCCACCAGCGGAATGATCTGCGAGCGCAGGTTAAAGGCCCCCAGCACGGACTTATGCCTTACCTCGGGAAGCTCCGTCACCTTGGGCATGCGGATGATCTCCAGCACCTTGGCGACGTTCACTCCGTAATAACCCTTGTAGGTGCCTTCGGCAGGGTCTTTTTCGTCCAGGTGAAATTCCACTATTTCCAGTTCGTTGGTGCCCGCTTCCAGCAAAATATTGGTCTGGCTCATTCTTCCTCCATCAGGATCGAGGCTTCTTCCGCCGCCGCTTTGACCTATTCAGGCTGATATTCAGCTTATCTACCCATAACATAAAGCTTAAAAATGATCATCTGAAATCCCGCAGGATTTTTTCCACGTCCCGGATCTGCGCGTCCGGGGTGGAAGCTCCGGCGCTCAACCCCACCGGCTGCCTGGAGACCAGCTCATCCAGGGGGAGAAGGGCGGCCTCTTCACATTGCGCGGTGAAAAGGCCCAGGCCGCGGGAAATGTCGGCCAGACGGCGGGTATTGCCGCTGTTAAGTCCGCCGACAATGACCATGCTGTTCACCTGGCCCGCCAGGCGGATCAGTTCCTCCTGGCGGCGGCCGGTGGCATCGCAGATGGTGCGCAGCACGGCCACGGGCTTATCCAGAAAAGAGTTCAGCCATTCCAGGACCTGTTCAAAGCTGTTCTGATCCTGGGTGGTCTGGGCCGCCAGAAAATATTCCCCCCCGGAATCCAGGGGAAGCCCCCGCAGTTCTTCCAGGCTGCTGAAGACCAGGGGCCGCCCCACGGCATAGCTGAGCAGCCCGCGGACTTCCGGATGATCCTTTTCCCCCAGAAGCAGCAAAGTCCCCAATCCACGCTCGCCGGCCCGGCGGATGGCGGTCTGGGCGTCCTTGACCTTGGGGCAGGTGGCGTCCACCACCCGCAGCCCCAGGTGAAACAGTTCCTCTTCCTGAAGGCGGGGTAGCCCGTGGGCCCGGATGATCACGGTGGACCCACGGGCGGCCAGCCGGGGATCCTCCAGGCAGACCGCCCCTTTTTTTTCATATTCCCGCACCAGAAGCGGGTTATGGATAATCGGCCCCAAGGTATAGAGGCCGGGGCCGTTTTGTCCGGCCAAGGCCCGTTCAAGTTTGCCCACAGCCAAGCTCACGCCCATGCAGAAGCCGGCGGTGGAAGCCCGGATCACCCGCATAATCCGCCTCGGGTAAAATATTTTTCCAGCGCTTCTTCCAGCATATCCCAGCCGGAACAAAGGTTCAAGTCCTGGCGCAGGGCGCGGTGTCCCGGCAAACCCCTGATATAGCCCAGAACGGAACCGCGCAGGCGCGGGAAGGCCCTGTCCCCGTCCACGGCCCTGGCCAGCGCGATATGGCGCAGGATGACCCCGCGCAGACTCCGCGCGGCCTCTTGAAATTCCGCCGTTTTATCCCCAGCGGCCTCTTCTTCGGGAGCGGGCGCTCCGTCCAAACCTCCAGCCTGCCGGCAGAGCCCGCGAAATTCTCCAAAAATTGCCGGGTTATGCAGGGCTCCCCTGGCGAAGAGCAGACCGTCCGCCCGGCTCTGGCGCAGACAGCGCAGCCCCGCCTCCGCCGAAAACAGGTCGCCGCTGGCCAGGACAGGGATACCCGTTCTGTCCTTCAAACGGGCCAAGGCGCTCCAGTCCGCCCGCCCGCCGAAGCCCTGGCGGACGTGACGCGGGTGCAGGCTCAGCCAGGCAGCCCCGGATCGGGCCAATTCCTCTCCCAATTCCAGGTAGTTTTCTTCCGCCGGATTCCAGCCCAGGCGCAGCTTACAGCCCAGGGGCCGGGGGGCGACCGCCCGCATGACGGCCTCCGCAGCCAGGACCGCCTTCCGGGTATCCCTGGCCAGCGCCCCTCCGCCCCCGCTCTTGAGCACCTTGGGGGCCGGACAGCCCAAGTTGAGATCAAAATGCCGGTAGCCCCAGGAGAGCAACAGAGCGGCGGCTTCGCCAAGAAAATAGGAATCATCGCCGAAAAGCTGGACCACCAGGGGATCGTCCCTGGCTTCCGGAAAGGCGGGCAAGGGGGTGGTGCGCAAGAGCCGGCGGGTGGCCGAGGGGCCTTTGGAGGATTTTTCTCCGTAAACCAGGCCCTTGGCGCTGATCATTTCCGTGCAGGCGGCCGCGGCCCCCTGTTCCCGGCAGATCAGCCTGAAGGGCAAATCGGTATGCCCGGCCAAGGGAGCCAGCCAGGGCAGATCCGGCCCTATGGGCGGCAGGTCCGCCTTATTCAAAAATCACCACCGCTGCCGCCGTATCCCGGCTGTGGGTCAGGCTGAGGAGACAGCGCGTCCCCCCCAGCTCCAGGAAACGCTTCAAGGCCGCGCCCAGAAGGAGCAATTCCGGCGCGCCGCTCTCCTGGCGGCGCACCCGGAAATCCTGGAACCAGATGCCCCCGCTAAACCCCGTGCCCAGGGCCTTGACCGCGGCCTCCTTGGCGGCGAAACGCGCGGCCAGGAAGGGCACGGGTTTTTTGGGCATTTCCGCGAGTTCCTCCGGGCGCAGGATATGCCGGGCGAAGCGCAAGCCGTGCTGTTCGTGGATCCCGCGGATACGGCGGATCTCCACCAAATCCAGGCCAAGACCGAGGATCATGCCGGATGGCCCCGGCGGCGAAAGTTCGCAGGACAGCTCATGTTTTCATCCAGCGGAAAAACCGGCGGAAGCAGTAAAAGACGAAAAAGATGGCGAAGGGCACCAGAATATAATCAAACCAGGTAACTTCCTGGGGAGGCAGCCGGGTTCTGATATTTTTCGTTGGAATGACCGAGCTTTCCCGCATGATCCGGGCGAGGTTCAGTTCATGGGTCATATTCTGTTCACCGTCGTACTGGGCTACGATCGCCACGACGGCATCGGCGGCGAAGACCATCTTCAGGTAGCGATGGCGGGCGGAACCGGATTCATCGTCCGGGTCCAGCACGCTGCGCAGATGCACGAAAAAATTGTCGTCCCTCAGGGAGGCGTTGATCACGACGCTCTGGGGGAAGTTCCGCTGGTACTCATCGATAAGGGCGTCGGCCAGCGGCGAGGCCACGCTTCCGACAGTCTTCTCGGCCATAATGTCCGCGAGCCGGTCGTTTATGCCCAGGAGCGCGTAATCCAGGGCAAAAGCCGCCAGAACCGGCTTTCCTTGTTCATCGGGGAAGGCGGCCCCCCGAAGATGCCTAGCGCCGGGGATTTCGCCGCCAGGGGCAAAAATGACGCCCGCCCGACGGAGGATCTCCCGCAGGGCCTCCGGGTCGGACACTTCCAGCCAGCCTTCGGACAAGGGCACAAAATAACCGCCTTCCTCATCCAGCAGGACGGACCGGCTGGGCTGGCTCTCTCCGGCCTGTGCGGAAAAAGGGCAGAGCGTCCAAAGGATCAGACAGAAACAGGCGGCCAGAAAAAATCTCACAAGCGTCCTCCGTAAAAAAGCGTGTTCCTTGCGGCAAGATCCATGCGGGCGCTCAACGAGGGTTACATGGAATGGCCTCCATCCATCCGCGGCACCTCGCCGGTTATGTACCCGGCCTCATCCGAGGCCAGGAAAAGCACGGCGTTGGCCACGTCCGCCGCCTCGCCCAGGCGGCCCCGGTAAGCAGGACGACCTTCTTATCCAGTTTCCCCACGGACAGCTCCCAAGTTTCGTTCACGCCATGCCCGGCGGAACCCAATACGGAGATTACGGATTATAACACAGGCGATCAGGAAAGAGAAGGGGCGGGAGCGCGAAAGCCCCCGGCGCGCGAAAGCGCGCCGGGGTACAAGACATTAGTAGATGCCGGTAATGCTGAAGAAGGCAAGCCCGACAACCAGGGCGATCAACGGAGCGATGGTCGCCACTACGAAGATGGGGATGTAAGCCTGACGGTGGGTCAGCCCGGTCACGAACATGGAAGTGATGACCGCGCCGTTGTGCGGCAGGCTGTCCAAACCGCCCGAGGCTATGGAGGCCACCCGGTGGGCCACCTCCAGGGGTATGTTCGCGGCGTTGCACATCTCCACGAACATGTCGCCGACAGCGGCCATGGCGATGCCGATGCCGCCGGAGGCCGAACCCACGATGCCGCAAAGCACGTTCACGGTGATGGCTTCCATGATCAGCGGGTTGCCGGAGAATTCCCTGAAAATCTCAACCATTAAGAGGAAGCCGGGCAGGGCGGCGATGATCGAGCCGTAGCCGACTTCGGAAGCGGTGTTCATGATGGCCAGGAGGGCGGCGGACATGGCCTGCTTCATACCCTCGTGGAAGCCCTTGATGACCGGCTTCCAGGCCAGGAGGATGGTGCAGATGATGGCCGCAATCATGGCCACTTCCACAGCCCAGAGCCCGCGCATGGAAGCCACGGTGATCGTCACCGCCTTACTGCCTTCCAGTCCGGGGAAGCCGCTGTTCACGCCCAGGACGTAGGTTTCGCCGAAGAAATGGGCAACCCCGTACTTGGTCATGACGTAGTTGATCACGCCCACGAGCAGCAGGGGGATAACGGCGATAAACCAGGGCGGCAGCTTCATGTTGGGATCCAGGGGAGCGGGCTCCTGCAGGAGCGGCTCGCCGCCGGAGTAGGTTTCTCCCGTGGCAAAGGCCTTTTTCTGCTCGCGCATGAAATAGGCCATGCCCACCGCGAAGATGACGACGGCGACCAGCATGCCCAGGATGGGAGCGGCATAGGCGTCGGTGAGGAACTTGGCGGTGGGAATGAGGTTCTGGATCTGGGGGGAGCCGGGCACGGCGACCATGACGAAGGTAATGCCGCCAAGCCAGATGGCCCCGGGAATGAGGCGCTTGGGAATCACGGCCAGCTTGAACATTTCAGCGGCAAAGGGATAGACGCTGAAGACCACGACGTGGGTGGAAACGCCGCCGTAGCTCAGGATCGCCGCCACCAGCACGATGGTCAGGATGGCGTTTTTCGGGCCGACCAGCTTAAAGATGGCATGGGTCAGGGATTTGGCGAAACCGGCCATTTCCACGACTTTGCCGAAGATGGCCCCCAGCATGAAGAAGGGAAAGTAGAGCCGCACAAAGTTCGATAGTCCGGTCATAAACAGGTTGGTATAGGCGGGCAGCACGGATAGAGGCTCAGAGAAGAATACCGCCCCCAGCGCGACTATCGGCGCGAAGATGATCACGCTGTAGCCGCGGTAGGCCACGACCATCAGGGCGCACAGGGCTAATACAATTACTAATACATCCATTTAAGACTCCTTGTGTTTACACCGTGTCTTCCACATGTTTCGCCGCGATAGCCACGGCTTCTCCCTCTACCACTATTTCTTCGCGCTGGTTCAAACAGCGGGTAAGCATACGGATGCGGCTCTTTTCCATTTTTTCCACGACTTCGCATTCCGCGCGCAAGGTATCGCCAATCTTCACCGGCCGCTTGAAGTTGCAGCTCTGGGATACGTACAGCGCCCCCTTGCCGGGGATGTACATGCCCACCAGGGTGGAAAAGAGCGAGGCGGAAAGCATGCCCTGGGCGATGCGGCCGCCGGTCTTTTTACCCAGAGAGCTGGTGGTGGCGTAAACCTCATCCACATGGATGGGGTTGAAATCGGCGGTCATGGCCGAAAAACTGTGGATGTCGGACTCGGTGACGGTCTTGGAAAAACCGGCCCTATCGCCCACCTGGATTTCGTCATAGGTTTTGCCGCGCATGGCTTTTCCCTTTACTTCAGCCCCAGCACTCCGCGGGCGATGACCAACTTGTGGATTTCCGCGGTGCCCTCGTAAATTTTCAACAGCCTGGAATCGCGGAAGAGCCGTTCGATATTGAGATCCTTCATATAGCCGTAGCCGCCGTGGATCTGCAAGGCCGTATCCGCGCAGAAGCAGGCGGTCTCCGCGCCGTAATACTTGGCGATGGCCGCGTCCATGGAAAAAGGCTTGCCGGTGCTTTTCAGCCAAGCAGCCTTATACACCAGGCCGCGCAGGGCTTCAATACGCACCTTCATTTCCGCCGCGTACCAGGAAAGACCCTGCTGGGCGCCGATGGGTTTGCCGAACTGCACCCGCTCATTCAGGTAATTCACCGATTCCGACAAGGCCCTTTCCGCGATGCCCAGCCCCTGGGCGGCCACGCCGATGCGGGCGAAATCCAGGAGCTCCATGGCGATGACAAAGCCCTTGCCGGGCTGCCCCAGCAGGTTGGCCTTGGGCACGCGGCAGTTGTTGAAGAAAAGCTCGTCGGTTTCCGTGGCCCGCAGCCCCATCTTGTTTTCAGACTTGCCGGGGGTGAAGCCGGGGGTGCCCTGTTCCACCAGGATGGCGCTCATTCCCCGCAGTCCCTTGTCCGGTTCGGTCAGGGCGAATACCAGCACGGTCTTGGCCTTGGCCCCGCCGGTGATGAAGCACTTGCTGCCGTTGATCACAAAGTGATCCCCGTCGGCTATGGCCGTGGTTTTGGCCGAGGCGGCATCGGATCCGGCGGTGGGTTCGGTGATGGCGAAGGCCGCAAGCTTGCCGCCTTTCAGCAGGGGAGGCAGATAGGTCTTTTTCTGTTCCTCGGTGCCGTATTTCAGGATGCCGTAAGGGGTGATCTGGTGGATGGACAGGGTGCCGGCGGTAGAGGCGCAGGATTTGGCGATTTCTTCCACCAGAATGGTCTTGGCGATGTCGTCGCCGCCGCTGCCGCCGTATTCCTCAGGAAAACCCGTGCCCACAAAGCCCTGGTCGGTCATCTGCTGGAAGATTTCCTGGGAAAAGCAATGCTTTTCTTCCAGTTCCCTGGCCCTGGGTTCCACCACTTTTTCCGCGAATTCAACCGCAGCCTGGCGGATAAGGTCCTGATCCGAATCCAATAAAAAATCCATGTTTAACTCCTTATACCTTTGTTTATAAAATGTCCACCCGTATTCCGCCGGCGGCCGGCCGGGGAGGCGATTCTCCCCGGCCGGATGAACTTCTGTTCCGGTTAAATGGTAAGCCCCATGGGGCCTTCTTTGAAGAGGCGCTCGTCCATGGTCTTGAGTTTATCCGCCACCAGGGGCTTGAACTCCATCTTGGCGAAGATGTGCTTTTCCAGGTCAACGCCCGGAGCTATCTCAATGAGCATGATGCCCTTGGGGGTAAGCTGGAACACGGCGCGCTCGGTGATGTACAAGATGGGCTGGCCGGTCTCGTTGGCGTAGTCGCCGCTGAAAGTGATCTGCTCCACCTTGCTGACGAACTTGACGCCGTCGCCGTCCTTGATGATGTTCAGTTTGCCGTTTTTAATCTCGTATTCGGACTTGCCGGCGGTGAAGGTGCCGCAGAAGCAGACCTTTTTGGCGTTCTGGGAGATGTTCACAAAGCCGCCGGGACCCACAACCCGCCCGGCGAACTTGCTCACGTTCACGTTGCCTTTGGCGTCGATCTGGGCCGCGCCCAGGCAGGAAAGGCTGATGCCGCCGCCGTCATAGATGTCGAAGATGTCCGGGTGCTTGTACATGGCCACCGGATTGGTGGATCCGCCTATGCCGACGCCGGGCAACGGAACGCCGCCCAGAATGCCGGACTCGATGGACAGGGTCAGGCGGTCCGCGAAGCCTTCCTCGTTGGCCACGCCAGCCACGGCATCAGGTATGCCGATGCCCAGGTTCACCAACATGCCGGGTTTCAGTTCAAAGGCCCCACGGCGGCCGATGACCTTGCGTTCGCTGAGGGGTTCGGGGGTGATGGCCCCGGCCGGGATGCGCACGTTGCCCGCGCATTCCTGGCGGTATTCCGGGAAGAGGAAGAACTGCACGTTGTTGGCGGGCTGCCCCACTACCACATAATCCACCATGAAGCCGGCGATCTTGACTTCCTGGGCCTTGATGCTGTTGCGCTCCACCACCTGGTTGACCTGGGCGATGACGATGCCCCCGCTGTTATGCACGGCGGCGGCCATTTCCAGCTGGTCGTTGTGCGTGCCTTCCAGGGACAGGGAGATGTTGCCGTCCGGGTCGCCGTAGGATCCTTTGATGAAGCAGACATTGATGGGGAAGGCCTTGTACAGCAGGAGTTCCTTGCCGCCCAGCTTAACCACTTCAACGATGTCTTCCTTGGAATCTATGGCGGCCTGGTTGGCCTTGCAGCCTTCCAAGCGCGGGTCGGCAAAGGTTTTCAGCCCCACATGGGTGACCACGCCGACCTTGTGCCCGGCGATGGCCCGGAGCATATGCGCGGTCACGCCCTGCGGCACCACAAAGGTGGCGATTTTGTTGGCCACGGTCAGGGCGTTGAGGGCCGGTTCCAGGCCGATGTGCGCGCAGTACAGTTTCTTGACCATGCCCTCCAGACCCACATGGTTCCCGCCGCGCGTCTTGGCGTCGCCTATGCCGGCGGTGTGGAAAATGGTCAGTTCGCGCGGATTCTTGGTTTCCTGAAAACGCTCCTGCAAGGCGATGAGCAGTTCCTCGGGAACTCCGGAACCGACAAAACCGCCTATGGCCAAGGTGTCGCCGTTCTTGACCAGGGCGGCGGCTTCCTTGGCGCTAATCACTTTACTCATGGCGCACTCTCCATGTTAAGTTGTCATTCTCGAAATTGATCTAGCTTTTAAAAACCGCCGGCCGTTTTTCCAGGAAGGCGTGGCAGCCTTCTTTCTGATCTTCGGTGGCGAAACACAGGGAAATCAAATCTTTTTCCAGTTCCAGGGCCTTGTAGATGTCCGTATCCGCGCCGCGGTTGATGGCGATCTTGGCGTAACGGACGGCGATGCCGGACTTGGAGGCAATGATTTTCATCATGTTCATGGCT
>WRHT01000027.1 GCA_009783115.1 Desulfovibrionaceae bacterium
CGGAGGAGGCGGCAAGGGGGTATGCGCCGTCGTGGTCAATGTCCAGGTGTACGCCCTGCGCGCCTTCAAACATGATGGAACCGCCTGCGGCCTCCACCTTGGCGAGTTCCGAGCTGACGTCCGCGAGGTAGGGCACGAGCCTGATCGCTGCCGGGGCGATTTCCGCCATCACTTCATCACTATCAAGGGGTCTGCCGCTGTAAAGACCGGACAGCAGCGCGTTTTTTTCCTTCAGCGCGTGCTTGACCTTGGCCCGCAGCAGGGAGAGGTCTTCCAGATCGCAGGCGCGGATGCCGACCCTGGCGGCCCTGTCTTCGTAACAGGGGCCGACGCCCCGGCAGGTGGCGCCGGTTGTGTCGTCGGCCTTGCCTTCTTCGCGGGCGGTGTCGAGAAGCCGGTGATAGGGCATGATCAGGTGGGCTTTTCGCGAAAGTTTCAGGCGTTCCGGGCTGACGGCCACGCCCTGGGCCGCGATGGCGTCCATTTCCTTGCACAGCTCGGGCGGATCGACCGCAACGCCGTTGCCGATGAGGCAGAGCGTGCCGTCATGCAGGATGCCCGAGGGAATGAGCTTGAGGACGTATTTTTTATCGCCCGCGATCACGGTATGCCCGGCGTTGTTGCCGCCCTGAAACCGGACAATGGCCGACATTCCGGCGGAAAGCAGGTCAACGACCTTGCCCTTGCCTTCATCCCCCCACTGGGTTCCAATAATCACCATGTTGGGCATGCGTTGTCTCCGTCACCCGTATCGCCGGAACAGCGTTTCATTCGTCCTTCCTGCCTTCGGCATCCGGACCCGTAGCGGGCGCCGCACTGTTCCTGCTTTTTTCGGGAAAACGCAGGACAGTGGCCTTTGCCATGGCGCGTTCCTCGGCCCCGGCCGTGTCTTTGCCCTGGGGACGCCGGGGGGTGAAAGCATCCGGCAGGGGCGGCAGCAAGGTCTTGTCCGTGGGGTTCGCCGACGCGGCCAAAAGGTAGTTGAAGAGCTGGTTCTTCCAGCGAACGGCCTGTATGAGGCAGAGGATAACAGCAGCTTCTTCCCATCGCCTGGTGGGCTCAAAGTTGTGCACCAGCGAGGCGTACTGCTGCCAGAATTGCATGAGCGAAGCCTCATCATATTCGTTGAGCTGTTTTGCCATTTTTTCCAAAACCCGCTGCATGCGAGGCTCCTTGCCTTTTCGGCGCTGACTCGTTAAGGGCGGTAAAGCGCTTTTTGCGCGGCTCTCATCCCTGCCGAATACGCTAAAGCCCGCGTTTCTTCAAACAAAAAGTGCGAGGCCCGGCAAGGGGTAACGAAGTACCTGTTCACAATAAGGCGCTACCCGATTGTTGTTGCACAGCGCAGTCCCTTGTCGCCTATGTCGCGGCGAAAGTGGCTGTTTTCCATGCGAATATGGCTCAGAGCGCCGTAGGCGTTTTTTCGGGCTTCGGCCAAATCCGTGCCCAGGGCGGTGACGCCCAGCACCCGGCCGCCCGATGATCGGGTCTGGTCGTCCTGTTGCCGCGTGCCGGCCTGAAAGACTTTGACCAGGCCGGGCAGGCTCTCTTCTGCCCGGCGGATGCCAAAGATGCCCATGCCTGTGGGGTAGGAGGCGGGATAGCCCCTGGCGGCCACGACCACGCAGAGGGCGCTTGAGGAGGAGAAGCTGAGGCTTGCCTCGTGCAGCCTGCCTTGGGCGCAGGCCAGCATCACATCCAGGAGATCCCCTTCAAGGCGCATGAGCAGGGGCTGGCACTCGGGATCGCCGAAGCGCACGTTGTATTCCAGGACCATGGGGCCGCGATCCGTAAGCATCAGTCCGGCATAGAGCACCCCCTTGAAAGGATGCCCCCTCCGCGCAAGCACGCGCAGCACCGGGTCCATCACCAGCCCGCATACCTTGGCCGCCTCCGTCTCCGGCAGCATGGGGGCCGGGCTGTACGCGCCCATGCCTCCAGTATTGGGTCCCCGGTCGCCATCCAACGCCCGCTTGTGGTCCTGGGCCGTGGCCATAGGCACAGCCCGCTCGCCATCGCAAAAAGCCAGGAGAGACACTTCCTCCCCCTCCAGCCTTTCCTCTATGAGTACGGTATGCCCGGCCTCGCCCAAGGTCTTTCTGCACAAAAAGGCATCCAGCGCCTGCAGGGCTCCGGCCCTGTCCTCAGGCACCACCACCCCTTTGCCGGAGGCCAGTCCGTCGGCCTTGATCACCACCCTGCCGCCAAAGGCCTCCATGCCCTCCCGCGCTTCAGCATAATCCCTGGCCACCCGGTAAGAGGCCGTGGGAACCCCAGCCTCCAGCATCACTTCCTTGGCGAAAAGCTTGGAGCCTTCCAGTTGCGCCGCATAGGCGTCCGGCCCGAAACAGGCCACCCCGGCTTCCCTGCATGCATCCACAATGCCCAGGACCAACGTGGTCTCACCCCCCGGCACCACCAGATCCACCTTTTCCTCGCGGGCATAGCGCGCCAAACCATTAACATCCGTCGGTTCCAGCGGCACATTCACCCAGGGGCCGACCGCGCCGTTGCCTGGAGCCAGCCGCAAATCCACGGCCAGATGGCTCTGGGCAATTTTCCAGGCCAGGGCATGTTCCCGCCCGCCTGAACCTATAATCATAATACGCATTTCGGCTCCTTTTGGGGCTGCCGCCCCGGACCGTTGTGTGAAAATCCGCCGTTAAGACTGTTACAGCGTAGCGCGGCGGAAAGCAAGGCCCGGCAGTCCGGGTAATTGCTTTTCCCGGAAACATGGTCTAAAATTTCGCTATTCGAGAGAGGCGGTATGGCTAAAGAGCCTATTTTTTTGGGAACATATTCAAGGCAAGCCCCCGGAGAAAAAGACGCGGAAGGCTACTGGCAGGTATGGGAACTGGCGGATGGGAGCTTCCTGGCGCAACGCACGGCGCGCGACGGAACAGGCGGAACCCTTCCTGAAAACGTTGATCCCGGCACCTTTTTTAAGGAATTCAGAGTACAGGCGGCCTTCAAAGGCAGCGTCGCGGGAGGAAAAGGTGATGCTCACCTGAACACGGCCTTTACAAAAAAGCAGGACGCGCCCCCAATGACCGGACAAAGCAAGTCTCCGGCCATCGGGATCAGCGACCTTGAAATCGAAAAAATGCTCTATCCGCGCTGGGAAGGGATCAAAACCCGGGACGCCGAGACGCCGCCGCAGGATCCTCACCCGGCGCCTGCGGACATGGCCCTGACGGAAAACGAGATGCGCTCGGATTTTTCCCTGGCCTTGATGCGCCTGCGCAGCAACCGGCGCACGGCCATTGAGGACCTGGAAAAAATTCTTAAGCGCAAAGCCCCTTTTAAAGCGGAACACAAGCACATGTTTTCGGATTTCGGCACCGCCCTGCGCCGCCAGAAAGTCAACGCCCTGGCCTGCCGTTTTCATGAGCGGGCCAGAGAACTGAGCCCGAATGACGAACATATCCTGTTCAACCTGGCCCGAGTCCTGTATGACTCCGGCAAATTCGCCCAGGCCCGCGAACAATTGCGCAAGGCCATGGACATGGCCCGCGACTTCAAATACGGCAAAGATTTCCTGGAATATATCGAACTCAGGCACAAAAATTTTTTGTGAACCGGCCCCAAAGGCCAACGCGCAACTCCACGAAGCGCTGAACCCGAAAAGCCTCGTCTCGGAGCATCTGGCGCGGACTAAGGAGCGGAAGAATGAGCAGGCACATTTTCTGGATGCTTGGGGCCGTGATCATCGCGGCCGCATTGTTGCTGGTGTTTGTCCATAGCGGTGACGAGCCTGAAGCCCAGCCAGCCTCCAGGCCGCGTCCGGCCGAAATCGCCGTGACGCCGGAACAGGCCCTCCCTGAAGAAACCAGAACACCGGAAGCCGCCCCCGTGCCCCAGGGCGCCATGGTTACCGCTCCAGCTACCCCGCCCCCAGCCTCCCAAGCCGCTCCCCAGCCCAGCCCCCCAAGCCCCGCTCTTCCCCAGAACGCGCCGCCTCCCCAAAACGCATCCGCCAACCTGGAAACTGGAAGCATCACGGATCTCAGCCTGCATTTCCGCAACCAGGGCATGTACCTACGCCTGGAAGGAAACAGGCCCATGCAGATCCGTTACTTTGTTCTACGCGAGCCGGACCGGCTGGTGGTGGACCTCTCCGGGCGCTGGCAGGGGCTGAGGGCTCCGGCTGTGCCGAGCAACAACCTGGTCAAAAGCGTCCGTTTGGGCCGGCAGAACGCCGCGGACCGCCTGGTGCTGGACCTCCTGGCCCCGCTCCAAAACCACGAACTCGTCCGCCTGAGCGACACCCTGTTTGAAGTATATTTTCAATAACGGCGCGGATTGGCTAATCTCCAAAATTTTTGCGAGATTCAGAAGTAGAGCCTGGCCTCCATTATTTTTTTGCGCTGACGGCTCACGCCAATAGCCGTATTTGGGGATAATCCTGAAATTTTAACCCCGGCGCAATTCTTGGCACGGTAAAACTTGCCGAAAACAATAAACCTAACCCCCGGCCGGCACATAGTCAAAAAGCATGTCCAGAAAGACCCGCGCGTCCGCCAGGGTGAAACTGAGGCTGCTCTTTTCGTTGGGCTGGTGGGCATTGCCCGCCAGGGTGGCCCAGCAGACCGCCGGGATGCCCCTGGCCCGCAGAAAGGAGGCCACCGTCTGCCCGCTAGCGCCCATGGCCTCTCCTCGGATGCCGCGCAGCTTTTGCAGGCTGCGCCTTAAGCGGAGCGCCACCTCCGATCCCATAGAGGTAGGCGGCGGGGACACCGCATCAAAAACCACCGTTTCCACCAGCGCCTCGCACCCGTATTTACCGGCCGCCTCCCGCACCAACTCTTCCAGCCGGGCCAAGGGAGCGCGCGGATCCAGATCCGGCAGAATCCTACAGTCCACATAAAAAACATCCCGGCCCGGCAGGGTATTGATATTCTCCACATTGGCCTCTTTTTTGGTAGGCACAAAAGTGGAGCAAGACGGGCTGAACAGGGCGTCCGTCCGCGGGAATTCCCGGTGCAGGCGATCCACGGCCAGCACCGCGGCCGAAGCCGCGGCCAGGGAATTGACCCCCTGATCCGGCCTGGAAGCATGCCCCTGTTTGCCCGTTACCGTCACCCGCGCCCACAGGCAGCTTTTTTCGGAAATCTCGATGCCCTGTCCTTCAGGATCCCCCATATCCGGAACCAGCACCAGATCCTCTGGCCGGATCAGTCCGGGCGCTTCCCGCAGCACATAATCCAGGCCATAGACGCTGTGGGTTTCCTCGTCCGCCGCCAGCAGCAAACCATAGCTCAAATCCGGGGACACCTTATGCCGGACGAGGGTTTCCAGGACCAGCAGGCCGCTGGCAATGGCCTGCTGGTTATCCTCCACCCCCCGCCCGCGGATCCAGTCCCCGGAGCGATGCAGCTCAAAAGGAGGAGTTTCCCAGAGATCCGGCGCGCCGGCCGGAACTACGTCCATGTGTCCGATAATCCAGAGGGTTTTCCGGCTTTTGCCCGTGAGACGGGCCGCCAGGTTGGGGCGGGAACCCCCGCTCACCCGTTCGTCCGGGGCCTCGATAAAACGCAGGTTCAATCCTGGAGGATCTCCGCGCAACTCCAAATTTTCCCCGGCTTTCCACGGCAAAACCCGCGCTCCCAGGGCCAGGAGCCTGGACTCCAGGAGACGCGCCTTGCCCCATTCCCCGTCCCCGCCATTCTCCGGGCCCAAAGCCGGAACAGCCGTCAAGGCCCTCTGCAAATCCTCCACCCAATCCGTCTGCCCGTCTATATACGCAAGCAGTTTTTCCAGCACGGCCATTTTTTCCGGATTCGCGCCTGAAATCCAGCTCGTCACGCCGTTTTCCTGAAGATCAGCGAGGTGTTGATCCCGCCGAAGGCGAAATTGTTGGACATGGCATATTCGGTCCGCAAATGCCGCCCCGCTCCAGTAAGGTAATCCAGGGGAGCGCATTCCGGGTCCGGATCCGACAGGTTGATGTTGGGATGGAACCAGCCTTCCCGCAGCATGTTCACCAAAACCCAAGCTTCAATGGCCCCGCAGGCTCCCAGGGTGTGCCCGAGGTAGTTTTTCAGCGTGCTCATGGGTACGGGGCGCTTAAAGACATCATAAACCGCCTGGCTCTCCGCGATGTCGCCGCTCTTGGTGGCCGTGCCGTGGGCGCTCACATAGCCGATGCTCCCCGGATCCAGCCCGGCGTCCTCCAGAGCCAGAAGCATGACCCGGCCCATGGTGGTTCGGTTCGGCTGGGTGAGGTGCCTCCCATCGGCATTGGTGCCGAAGCCGACAAGCTCCGCGTAAATCTTCGCCCCACGGGCCAGAGCGCGCTCATATTCCTCCAGGATCAGCGTCCCGGCCCCCTCGCCCACCACCAGGCCGTCACGCCGGAGATCATAGGCCCTGGGAGTCAGCTCCGGGATATCATTCCTGGAACTGGCCGCGAACAGCGTATCAAAAACCGCGGCATCCGCGGGAGAAAGCTCCTCCGCGCCGCCGGCAATCATGATCTCCTGCTTTCCTTCCCGGATGCTCTCACAGGCGTAGCCTATGGCCATGCTTCCGGAAGTGCAGGCGGTGTTGCAGGTGATCACCCGTCCGGTCAGGCCGTAAAAGACCTCAATGTTAGCCGCGCAGGTCTGGGGCATGCTCCTGAGGTAAGTGGTGGCGTCAATCTCCCTGGAATCGCCGTTCAGCAACATGCTGTAAAGCGCAATCATGGCATCCACGCTGCCCGCCGAAGACCCGTAAGCCACCCCGCAACATCCCTCGGCCAGCTCCGGCGAATTTTCCAGCCCGGCCATTCTCAGGGCCTGGTCCGTGGCCGCCAGAGCCAGTTGCGCCACCCGCCCCATGCCGCGCATTTTTTTGCGCGGAAGATCCGGCGGAGTAAAGTCCACCGGCGCGGCCAGCCGGGTATTCATATAGGGAAACCTGTTCCACTCCTCCATCCGGCGCACCTTGTTCACCCCGCGCTTAAGCCCTTCCAGCGCCTCCTCCCAGCTCGATCCCAGAGCGCTTACCAGACCGCCGCCGGTCACCACCACCCGTCTGCGCATAAAATGCTCCTTCCCTGCTACACCATGCCGCCGTTTACGGAGATGACCTGTCTAGTGATGTACCCTGCCTCTTCGGAGAGCAGGAAAACGGCCAGGGCGGCCACTTCTTCCGGCCGGCCTATCCGGCCAAGGGGAATGGCCGGGAGGATCTTGTCCAGGGGCGCGTTCCGGATCATCTCCGTATCGATCACCCCCGGCGCGATGCAGTTCACCGTGATGGAACGGCTGGCCAGTTCCACGGCCAGAGCCTTGGAGGCGCCGATGATCCCGGCCTTGGAGGCGCTGTAATTGACCTGCCCCCGGTTTCCGGTGATCCCGGCCACGGAGGTCAAGGCCAGGATGCGGCCACGGCGCGCGCGGCACATGGGCAGAACCAGGGGGTGCAGGAGATTGTAAAAGCCGTCCAAATTGGTGCGCAGAACCGAATCCCAGTCCTCGGCGCTCAGGGCGGGAAAGGCGTTGTCCGCGCAAATGCCGGCATTGCAAACCACTCCCCAGGGCGGGCCGTATTCCTCCAGGCAGGCTTCCAGCCGGGCGGCGGTTTCTTCGCGATTCGCCAGATCAAAACCCACCAGCTCCATCCGGCCGCCCCCGGAGACGACTTCCTCCCGCAACCGGCGGGCCGCCTCCGCGCTGCGATGGTAATGGGCCAGCACCATGTGCCCGGCGGAGGCCAGGGCCAGGGCGATGGCCCGCCCGATGCCCCGGCCGGCCCCGGTGACCAGCACATATTTTTCCCGATTCATAAGTCCTCCAGGACCGCGAGGTTTTCATCCAGTTCCATCACCGAAAGCCGGGCCACGGCCACCACTTCGTCAGCCAAACTCGCTTGGGCATGAAAGTTAAAAATCTGATCCGCCTTGTAGTCCTCACTAACGCTGATACGTATAGTGGAACCGGCGGGCAGGACGGGACGGCGCAACTCCAGTCCGTTGACGCTGAGGATGAAGCCGACTCTGGGCTTAAGCCCTTTTTCCCTTTCCGTCAGCCCGGACAGGGCCGAGATGGCCTGGGCCATACATTCAAAGGAGACCCAGGCGTAAATCCCGCCAATCCCCGGATCATAAAACAGGCACCTCTCATCCACATCGTATTCCGCCGTGAGCAGCCCCCGCTCGCAATCATAGTCCAGCACCCGGCTGAGCAGGATCATACCCCTCTGGTGCGGAAGAATTTCGGAAAGAACCAGTTTCTCCATCAGGCCATCCTCAAAAGCAGGCTGACGTTGCTCCCGCCAAAGGCGAAAGAATTGCTCAGGACATGCCTCGTCCCGCCGGGGAGTTCGTCTCCTTCGCGGACCAAGCGCAAAGGAGGCAGGTTTTCATCCGCGACGCCGTCCCATACATGCGGCGGGAGTCTGGCCGGGATCCCCTGCCGCGCCTTGTCCAGAATCATCCAGCCCAGGGACAGTTCCAAGGCCCCGGCCGCTCCCAAGGTATGCCCGGTGACCGGCTTGCTGGATCCGGACAGCGGCTGCCTATCAAAAACCGCGCCCATGGCCGCGGCCTCCGCCAGATCGTTCAGAGAGGTGCCTGTGCCGTGCAGGTTCACATAGCCCACATCTTCCGGGGAAATACCGGCCATTCCCATGGCCCGGCGCATGGCCGCGGCCGCCCCGGCCCCATCTTCCCTGGGGGCGGTGATGTGAAAGGCGTCGGAGCTTTCTCCGTAGCCGGCCAGTTCCAGACCGCCCAGATCCAGGCCGGGACCGTGCAGCAAAAAAAAGGCCGCCCCTTCGCCTAGGTTGATGCCCCGGCGGTTCCTGCTGAAAGGATTGCCCAGCTCCGGGGAGATGAGTTCCAGGGAATCAAAACCAAGCAGGGTCAGTTCCGAGACCACATCCACGCCCCCGGCGACGGCCGCGTCGCAAAGACCGGCCCTGATAAGCTCCGCCGCCCGGATAAGCGCCCCGGCGCTGGACGAGCAGGCGGTGGACACGGTGAGGGCCGGGCCGTCAAGTCCCAGGTAGCGGGCAATAAACTCCGCCATATAGGCCGGTCCCTGCGCCTTGAGGGAATAACCCTCCGGGAATTCCCTCCCGGAGATCCAGGCCGCATGGGCGGGCAGGGAACACTCCAGGCCGTTGTCACATACGCCGGCGCAGATCGCCACCCGATCCCGCCCGTAACGGGCAACGGCCTCTTCCGCCTGCGGACGGATCTGCGACAAGGCGGCCCCGGCCAGGCGCAGGAGGCGCATGTCAAAGGGATCCTCCACCGGCCCGGGCAGGTTCTCCTCCACCAAGCCTACCAGAAAGGCTCCGCCGGAAAAAGCATGCGGGCGCAGACCGGATTGATCCCCGGCCAAGGCCGCCTGGAAAAACTCCTCACGATCCCGGCCCGCGCAGCACAGCAAACCCGGCGGGGCAAGGTATACCGGCCCGGACAACCGGGCGGACATCAGAAATCCCCCCGCAGGGTATAGGCATAACCACGGGCCAGGTTCTCAAAACGGATCCGCCCCGGGCTTTTTTCAATAACGATGATCTTTTTCTCCCCCTGGAAAATTACACGCCGTTCCACCCCGTCCAGACTTGCCGGACTTTCGGCGCGCAGGGCCAGTCCCGCATTTCCCAGAGCCCGTTCCAGGGCCGCGATCCGGTAAAAACACAGTTGGAAATCCGCCACAATATACTCCGGGAGCAGCCCAGCAGGCAAAAAGGCCGAAGAAAGCTCCAGGCCGGAGGATTGGAAAATCAGCCTCCCAATCTCCGCCCCCAGGGCGTTCAGCCAGACCATGCGGATCTCCCGCTCATCCGCCTGTACCCAAGCCTGGAGAACAAAATCCCGCCCGCCGCCCCGGCCTTCCATCTGCTGCGCCATGTCCATGGGCCGCTCCAGCTCCTCCGGGGGCAGTAAAAGATACGGCGCGCCCTCCGCGATATACGCCGGCGACAAGGAAGCGGTTTCCGGCCGGCCGGCGCAGGAAGGCGCAACGCAAGGCAAAATCAAAATAAGGATCCAGGCCGCCAGCGCGTGACGCATACCGATCTTTCTATGGGCCGCCGGAGCTTATGTCAAGGTTGGGAAGGGTTCAGGAGCAGGGCCACGAGAAAGGCCGCGCTGACTCCGGCCAGGACGGTGAGGCCGAAGATGCGGACCGGCGGAAAGGAGGTCAGGGCCAGGGCGCCGAAGGACAGGGCCGTGGTGCAGTAAGAAAGAGTCACGGCCAGAAGGGCGGCTTGCCTTCCTTCCGGATTCAGGACGGCCCCTCCTTCTTCCAAATGAAGAAGATAATCCAGGCCCAGGCCGAAAATCAGCGCCAGACCGACCACGGAAAAAAAGCTCAGGGGAAGCCCGCCGAGAACCGAGAGCAGGGCCAGGGCATAGAGGGCGAGAAGCAGGAGGGCGGCGCAAAGGCGGGAAGCGGCCGGACGGGCGTACACCTTCAAGATGAGCAAAAGCGCCAGGACGACCGCGACCGCGAACAGGCGCAACATGGTACGGCTTAAAAAATCCAGAGCCAGACCGGAATCCTTGGTCCGGTGGATGAAAAATACGCCCTCCATGTCAGCGGCCAGGGCGCGCAGGAAATCCTCATCCCGGCTCAGGGGCAGCAGGCGGGAATAATGCCGCCCGGAAGCGTCCTGCCCGAAATAAAGCTTGTCCAGCAATGGACGCAGAAACTCCGGGAGCTGATCCGGGGACAGAAAAATCCCGGCCGCTCTGGCAAAGTCCTCTCGCAAGCCCACGGCCTTTTCCGGCGGAAAA